>NZ_CBDKZX010000001.1:0-212928 GCF_965301105.1 Kluyvera sp. | reverse complement strand
CGTCCGCTGAAGTTGACGTGATGGGTAAAAACGGCAAATGGCTGGAAGTGCTGGGTTGCGGGATGGTGCACCCGAACGTTCTGCGCAACGTAGGCATCGATCCGGAAGTGTATTCCGGCTTCGCCTTCGGGATGGGCATGGAGCGTCTGACCATGCTGCGTTACGGTGTCACCGATTTACGTGCGTTCTTCGAAAACGATCTGCGTTTCCTCAAACAGTTTAAATAAGGGCAGGACAACATAATGAAATTCAGTGAACTGTGGTTACGCGAATGGGTTAACCCGGCTATCGACAGCGAAGCGCTGTCGGGGCAAATCACCATGGCGGGCCTGGAAGTCGACGGCGTTGAAGCCGTGGCTGGCAGCTTTAACGGCGTGGTGGTCGGTGAAGTCGTTGAGTGTGGTCAGCATCCGAACGCCGACAAACTGCGTGTCACAAAAGTGAACGTAGGCGGTGAACGTCTGCTGGATATCGTCTGTGGCGCGCCGAACTGCCGTCAGGGCCTGAAAGTGGCCGTGGCAACCATCGGCGCAGTGTTGCCGGGTGATTTCAAAATCAAAGCGGCAAAACTGCGTGGCGAACCGTCTGAAGGCATGCTGTGCTCCTTCTCCGAGCTGGGTATTTCCGACGACCATAGCGGCATTATCGAACTGCCGGCCGACGCGCCGCTGGGTACCGATATCCGTGAATACCTGAAGTTAGACGATAACACTATCGAAATCAGCGTCACGCCAAACCGTGCCGATTGCTTAGGCATCATCGGCGTGGCTCGTGACGTGGCGGTACTGAACAAGCTGCCGCTGAACGCGCCGGAAATCGCGCCAGTGGCGGCGACCATCGCGGACGTGCTGCCAATCGAAGTTGAAGCCGCCGACGCCTGCCCGCGCTATCTGGGCCGCGTGGTGAAGGGCATCAACGTCAAAGCGCCAACGCCGCTGTGGATGAAAGAGAAACTGCGTCGCTGCGGTATTCGCTCCATTGATGCGGTCGTTGATGTGACTAACTATGTCCTGCTGGAACTGGGTCAGCCGATGCATGCGTTCGATAAAGATCGTATTGAAGGCGGCATCAAAGTGCGGATGGCGAAAGAGGGCGAAACCCTGGTCCTGCTGGACGGTTCTGAAGCCAAACTCAGTGCCGACACCCTGGTGATTGCCGACCACAACAAAGCGCTGGCGATGGCCGGTATCTTTGGCGGCGAGCACTCTGGCGTGAATGACGAAACCCAAAACGTGCTGCTGGAATCTGCTTTCTTCAGCCCGCTGTCCATCACCGGCCGTGCGCGTCGTCATGGTCTGCATACCGATGCTTCTCACCGCTACGAGCGCGGTGTGGATCCGGCGCTGCAGTACAAAGCAATCGAGCGTGCTACCGCGCTGCTGATCGAACTGTGCGGCGGCGAAGCGGGTCCAATCATCGATGTGACTCATGAAGCCGCGCTGCCGAAGCGTGCGACCATTACGCTGCGTCGTAGTAAGCTGGATCGCCTGATTGGTCATCACATTGCTGATGATCAGGTGACCGATATTCTGACTCGCCTGGGCTGTGAAGTGACGGTCGGTGACAACCAATGGCAGGCGGTTGCTCCAAGCTGGCGTTTCGACATGGAAATCGAAGAAGACCTGGTCGAAGAAGTGGCGCGCGTTTATGGCTATAACAGCATCCCGAACGAGCCGGTACAGGCCGGTCTGGTGATGGGCAGCCATAAAGAAGCCAATCTGTCGCTCAAGCGCGTGAAAACCATGTTGAACGATAAAGGCTATCAGGAAGTGATCACCTACAGCTTCGTGGACCCGAAGGTTCAGCAGCTCGTTCACCCGGGTGAAGAAGCGCTGATTCTGCCAAGCCCAATCTCCAGCGAAATGTCCGCCATGCGTCTGTCTCTGCTGACCGGCCTGCTGTCGACGGTGGTGTACAACCAGAACCGCCAGCAGAACCGTGTCCGTATCTTCGAGACTGGTCTGCGCTTCGTTCCGGACACTCAGGCACCGCTGGGCATCCGTCAGGATGTGATGCTGGGTGGGGTCATCTGCGGCAACCGCTACGATGAGCACTGGAATCTGGCAAAAGAGACCGTTGATTTCTATGATTTGAAGGGCGATCTGGAATCTGTTCTCGATCTGACCGGTAAATTATCTGAAATTGAATTCAAGGCAGAAGCCAACCCGGCACTGCATCCGGGCCAGTCTGCCGTGATTTATCTGCGCGGTGAACGCATTGGTTTCATTGGTGTTATCCACCCTGAACTGGAGCGTAAACTGGATCTGAACGGCCGTACACTGGCGTTTGAACTGGAGTGGAACAAGCTCGCAGACCGCGTGGTTCCTCAGGCGCGCGACGTTTCTCGCTTCCCGGCAAACCGCCGTGACATCGCCGTTGTGGTCGCTGAAAATGTGCCGGCAGCGGATATTTTAAACGAGTGTAAGAAAGTTGGCGTAAATCAGGTAGTTGGCGTAAACTTATTTGACGTGTACCGTGGTAAGGGTGTTGCGGAAGGCTATAAGAGCCTTGCTATCAGCCTGATCCTACAAGATACCAGCCGTACACTCGAAGAAGAGGAGATTGCCGCTACCGTCGCCAAATGTGTAGAGGCATTAAAAGAGCGATTCCAGGCATCATTGAGGGATTGAACCTATGGCGCTTACAAAAGCTGAAATGTCAGAATATCTGTTTGATAAGCTTGGGCTTAGCAAGCGGGATGCCAAAGAACTGGTGGAACTGTTTTTTGAAGAGATCCGTCGTGCTCTGGAAAACGGTGAGCAGGTTAAACTGTCCGGTTTTGGCAACTTTGATCTGCGTGACAAAAATCAACGCCCGGGACGTAACCCAAAAACGGGTGAAGATATTCCCATTACAGCCCGGCGTGTGGTGACCTTCAGACCAGGACAGAAGTTAAAAAGCCGGGTCGAAAACGCAACACCCAAAGAAGAGTAATTCTGATCTAACTAAAAAGGCCGCTGATGCGGCCTTTTTCTTTTCTGGGCGGCGTTGTCACCGTAAAATCAAACGCTTCTCCACGGGCGACGGATAACTATGCAGGTTTATGTAGATCAACAGCAGCGGCGTAATCGTCGCTGGCTTACCGGATTGTCTCTGGCCCTATTGGCGATGCTGACCATCAGCCTGTGCGCGGGCGACCAGTGGATCCCTCCCGGCGAATGGCTCACGGCCAAAGGTCAGTTGTTTATCTGGCAGATTCGCCTGCCGCGTACCGTTGCGGTGCTGTTGGTCGGCGCGGCGCTGGCCTTGTCGGGGGCGGTGATGCAGGCGTTGTTTGAAAATCCGCTTGCCGAACCGGGATTGCTTGGCGTCTCTAACGGCGCGGGCGTCGGGCTTATTGCAGCAATTATGCTGGGCCAGGGTCATCTTCCGGGCTGGGCGCCAGGGCTGGCGGCCATTGCGGGCGCATTGGTGATAACCGGAATACTAATGCGCTTTGCACGACGCCATCTCTCCACCAGCCGCCTGCTGCTGGCGGGCGTGGCGCTGGGCATTATCTGTAGCGCGTTGATGACGTGGGCGGTCTATTTTTCGACGTCGTTCGACCTTCGCCAACTGATGTACTGGATGATGGGCGGCTTTGGCGGCGTGGACTGGCAGCAGACAGGGTTGATGGTGGTGCTGCTGCCGGTGATTGTCTGGGTTGGTCTGCAAGCTCAGCCGTTAAATCTGCTGGCGCTAGGGGAAACCTCTGCTCGCCAACTGGGCGTACCCATCGCCTTCTGGCGTAAGCTGCTGGTGATGGCTACCGGCTGGCTGGTGGGTGTCAGTGTGGCGCTGGCGGGTGCTATCGGTTTTATTGGACTGGTGGTGCCGCATATGCTGCGCCTGTGCGGCCTGACTGACCATCGCGTGCTGCTACCGGCCAGCGCGCTGGCGGGGGCGAGCACGCTGCTGTTTGCTGATATTATCGCGCGACTGGCGCTGTCGGCCGCTGAGTTGCCGATTGGCGTAGTGACCGCGACGCTGGGGGCACCGGTGTTTATCTGGTTGTTGCTTAAGTCAGGTCGCGACTAACGCAACGTCCTGATTAAAAAGCTTTGGTGTCGTGCCAGCGTATCTGGCTATTATTAAAGACCGGGCGATAAGACCCAAACACGCTGAAAAGAGGATGCTATGCAAACCACCATACTGAACACCCCAGTCACGACTATCGACGGCGAGAAAACAACCCTGGAAGGCTACAAAGGCAAGGTACTGCTGATTGTTAACGTTGCCTCTAAATGTGGCCTTACACCGCAGTACGAGCAGCTAGAAGCGCTACAGACGTCTTTACAGCACGAAGGCTTTACGGTGCTCGGCTTCCCGTGTAATCAGTTCCTGGGCCAGGAGCCGGGTAGCGAAGAAGAGATTAAAACGTTTTGCAGTACGACTTACGGCGTAACGTTCCCGCTGTTTAGCAAAATCGACGTGAACGGCGACACGCGTCATCCGCTGTATAGCCTGTTGACCCGTCTTGCGCCGAAAGCCGTAGCGCCGGAAGGCAGCGGCTTTTATGAACGTATGGCCAGCAAAGGACGCGCCCCTGCGCATCCGGGCGATATTCTGTGGAATTTCGAAAAGTTCCTGATTGGTCGTGATGGTCAAATCATTAACCGTTTCTCTCCGGATATGACGCCGGATGATCCGATCCTGACTTCGGCCATCAAGCAGGCTCTTGCTCAGCCATGATGCCGCTGATGCAGCTTCAGCATGTCGCTGAAGGCAGCCGCCTTCATGCGTTCAGTGCCAGGGTGGAGCCCGGTGAGATCATTCATCTTGTTGGGCCAAACGGGGCTGGCAAGAGTACGCTGCTGGCCAGAATGGCCGGTCTGAGTAGCGGGAAGGGCGCCATCACGTTGAATGCGCAGCCGCTGGATGAATGGCCAGCGCAGGCGTTGGCGCGCCATCGCGCATATCTTTCTCAGCACCAGACGCCACCCTTCGCCATGCCTGTCTGGCAATTTCTGATGTTGCATCAACAAGGCGAGCGGCAATCGGCGCTCGCCGTTCACGTGACTGAGATGTTGGATCTGAGTAATAAGCTCGGACGTAACGTCAGCCAGCTCTCCGGCGGCGAATGGCAGCGAGTTCGGTTGGCGGCCGTCATCCTGCAAATTCATCCTGACGATAATCCAGATGGTCAGCTTCTGCTACTGGATGAGCCGATGAACAGTCTTGATGTCGCTCAGCAGGCGGCGCTGGATAGGTTGTTGGCTGAACTGAGGGGGGCTGGCGTCGCTATCGTGATGAGCAGCCATGACCTGAACTATACGCTACGCCATGCCGGACGTGTCTGGCTATTATGTCAGGGGCGTTTGATCGCCAGCGGTGAGACCGAGAACGTTATGCAGCCCGCGCATTTATCTGCCGCGTATAATATGCGCTTTCAGCGACTGGATATTGCAGGGCACCAAATGCTCATTTATGACTATGTCGGCGAAAATTAATCCAACTCCGCTTGAAATGGCGGTGATTGCTTGCCAGCCAAACCGCAATAGATATAATTTACTGGCTGAATAAAAAAATGAGGATTCGCTGGATATGCGTTTCTGGACTCTTTTTCTCGTGGCTTTCGTTTTAGCAGGGTGTAGTAGCCATCGCGCGCCGCCGCCCAATCCCCGGCTTTCGGATTCTATTACCGTTATCGCAAGCTTAAACGATCAGTTGCAAAACTGGCACGGTACGCCTTATCGCTATGGTGGGATGAACCGCCGCGGCGTGGACTGTTCCGCTTTTGTGCTGATGACTTTCCGCGATAAATTCGAAATGCAGCTTCCTCGGGAAACACGGCAACAAGCGAAGATCGGCACCGAAATAGATAAAGATGAACTGCTGCCCGGCGACCTGGTGTTCTTTAAGACTGGCGCAGGCGAGAGCGGGCTGCACGTGGGTATTTACGATACCGACAACCAGTTTATTCATGCCTCCACCAGCCAGGGCGTCACGAGGTCATCGCTCGATAATGTCTACTGGCGAAAAAACTTCTGGCAGGCCAGGCGAATTTAATCAAAAAGAAAAGGAGGCGAAATGCCTCCTTTTCTTTTTATAGACGACAACATTTTAAATAAATAGCCGACAATATGCCGATTTTGTCAGGTGAGATCATAGAACTTAAGGTTGATTGTGTTAATCCATTACTTTCGATTACAATCATTATGATCCAGTGACGGACCACAAAAATAAAAGGAACCGATGAAAGGAATAACAGCAGTATTCATTACCGTAGGTTTTTTGCTTTGTGACGTCGGAAACCCGGACATGACTTTTAGTGAAGGGCAGTCGCAATGATTGTATCGCTGGATAATACGTATTGTTCTCAATTGTTTTTCCTTCCCGCCAGAAATAGCGACGGGCGTCTTGTCGGCCTGAAAATCGTCAGCCAATTTAGCGGTCTTGATAATCACATACGCATTCCCACTGGTCTGGTGCTGCCGCGGCTGACTCCACAACAAGAAATAACCTTATTTGAGGAAAAACTGGCGCTGTTGAATAACTGTCAGTTGTTCTTTCGTCAGCACAACCTCAAAGCGTGGATCACTGCGCCACCGGGGCTTGTTACGGCGCTGCTTGCCGACGATGAGCTCGTCGCCAGCGCGCAGCGTTTTCCGTTTCTGGAGTTGGCCGTTAGCGAAAGCTATCCTGGCCTCAATCAGGTAGATGAAAATCATCCTTTGGCCCACCTGTGTCAACACTTCCCTTTAGTGCTCAGTGACTTTGGTTCCGGTGATGCCTCCACCCGCGCGGTATTCGCCGGGCTGTTCACCCGCATTGTTCTGGATAGAAGCTTTGTCCAGCGCCAGTCAAAATCCGCGTCTTTTGAACCGTTTCTGCGTGCGATCGTGACGCAGATCCAGCCTTACTGTCAGGGTATTATGATCTCCGGTGTGGATGACGAGCACACGCGTCAGCGCGTAGCGTCCTTCGGGTTCAGTGGGATGCTTGGCAGCCTGTGGCCGGTAGTGGCAGAATCTTCCTTAACAACATTAGTGCAACAATAACCCTGCACTTACCCGGGTGTTTAACGTACAGTAACCCAATACACTACGGGCAGGAGGAACCATGAACCTGTCATTTAACACCCGCTGGCGCGATGAGCTGCCAGGATTTTACAGTGCGCTACAGCCCACGCCGCTGCATAACGCCCGCGTGATCTGGCACAACGCGCCGCTGGCGCAAGCGCTCGCGATTCCCGAATCACTTTTCACGCCTGAACATGGCGCAGGCGTCTGGGGTGGCGAAACGCTGCTGCCCGGTATGTCGCCGTTAGCACAGGTATACAGTGGTCATCAGTTTGGCGCCTGGGCAGGGCAACTGGGCGACGGGCGCGGTATCTTACTGGGCGAACAGCAGTTAGAAAACGGCAAAACGGTCGACTGGCATCTTAAGGGCGCTGGACTCACGCCGTATTCACGAATGGGCGATGGGCGAGCGGTACTACGTTCGACGATTCGTGAGAGTCTGGCCTCGGAAGCCATGCATTATCTTGGCATTCCGGGCACCCGGGCGCTGGCGATAGTGACCAGTGATACGCCGGTCTACCGCGAAACGGTAGAATCTGGCGCGATGCTGATGCGCATTGCCGAAAGCCACATCCGATTCGGCCACTTCGAACATTTCTACTACCGCCGCGATATCGACAGCGTACGTAGGCTGGTGGACTTTACGATCCGTCATTACTGGCCGCAGTTGCAGCATGAGGCCGATGGTTATGCGCTGTGGTTCCAGGACGTCGTGGCGCGTACGGCGCAGATGATTGCCCGCTGGCAAACGGTGGGTTTCGCACATGGCGTGATGAATACCGACAACATGTCGATACTGGGTCTGACGCTTGACTACGGTCCGTTTGGTTTCCTCGATGACTATCAACCCGCGTTTATCTGTAATCACTCGGATCATCAGGGTCGCTATCGCTTCGATAATCAGCCTGCAGTCGGTCTGTGGAACCTTCAGCGTCTGGCGCAGGCGGTGTCACCTTTGATTGAGGTGGATACGCTTAACGCTGCGCTGGAAGGCTATCAGGCGGTGCTGTTCCGTGAATACGGGCAGCGAATGCGTCAGAAACTCGGGCTGTTCAGTGAAAGAACAGGCGATAACGATCTGCTTAACGGCTTGTACGCGTTGATGGAACGAGAAGGGAGTGACTATACACGTACCTTCCGCTTGCTCAGTGAAACGGAGCAGCACAGCGCCGCGTCGCCGCTGCGTGATGAGTTTATTGACCGCGCAGCCTTTGACAGCTGGTTTACTCAGTACCGCGCGCGTTTACAGCTGGAGCAAGTGGATGACGCGACGCGCCAGCAGGCAATGAAACTCGCCAACCCGGCCATGGTCCTGCGAAACTGGTTGGCGCAACGGGCGATTGAGCAAGCGGAGAAAGGCGACTATCGGGAGCTCTATCGCCTGCATGAAGCGCTGCGCGATCCGTGGCGCGATCGGGATGATGACTACAGTCGACGTCCGCCTGACTGGGGTAAGAGACTGGAAGTCAGCTGTTCAAGCTAATGTATTCAGGCTGCGCTATGACAATGGCGCAGCTATTTGGTCAATATCAGCTTTCCTGCCTGGGTTTGCCGTAGCAGATACTGCTGCTCTCCATGCTCAATGATTAAACGACCCTCATTGCCTAACAGCGTCTGGCTGTCGATCCGCCGATCCTGAGGAAGAGGATGGGGGGTATTATCCTTCTTGGTTTCCTGTTTTGCGCAGCTATCCATTTGCTAAATTTATAATGAAAATCAATATAACAATGAGAATTATTATCGATTTTTGGCGAGACAACCGCAAGCGTTATTTACCACTAGATCGGGTAGGGGCAATGGCCCACCGCTGAACGGTGGGCGGGGGAGGCTTAGAGACGAGTGGCGACTGCGGCTGCCAGCTTTTCCAGCAGCAGTTCGGTATCTTCCCAGCTCAGACACGGATCGGTAATCGACTGACCGTAGGTTAGCGGCTGGTCAGCGACGATCTTTTGCGTCCCTTCACGCAGGAAACTTTCCGCCATAATACCGGCAATAGCCGAGGAACCATTGCGGATCTGTTGGCAGATATCGTCGCACACTTCCAGCTGACGGCGATGCTGCTTCTGGCAGTTGCCGTGACTGAAGTCAACCACCAGGTGCTCGGGGAGATCAAACTGATGCAGCGTGTCGCAGGCCGCGGCGATATCGTCGGCATGGTAGTTCGGTTTTTTGCCGCCACGCATAATGATATGGCCATACGGGTTGCCGCTGGTCTGATAGATAGTCATCTGACCGTTTTTATCCGGCGACAGGAACATGTGGCTGGCGCGCGCCGCGCGAATAGCGTCAACCGCAATGCGGGTGTTGCCGTCGGTGCCGTTTTTAAAACCTACCGGGCAGGAGAGCGCAGAGGCCATTTCACGGTGGATCTGGCTTTCCGTTGTCCTGGCGCCAATGGCGCCCCAACTGATTAAATCGGCGATAAACTGACCGGTCACCATATCGAGGAATTCGGTCGCCGTCGGTACACCCAGCGTGTTGACCTGTAACAGCAGCTTGCGTGCCTGCTCAATACCGTGGTTAACGCGGTAGCTGCCGTTCAGGTCGGGATCGGAGATTAATCCTTTCCAGCCCACCACGGTGCGCGGCTTTTCGAAATAGGTGCGCATGACGATTTCCAGCTCGCCCTGATGCTTTTCACGCAGCACCTGAAGGCGACGAGCATAATCCATCGCGGCATCGAGGTCATGAATGGAGCAGGGGCCCACTATCGCCAGCAGGCGACGGTCTTCACCGTTGAGGATTTTTTCAATACGATGGCGTGAGGCGGTGACGTGGGCCGCAACGTCCGGTGATACAGGGTGGCGCTGAGCAAGTTCAGCAGGCGTAATCAGGCTCTCAATTCGAGCGGTACGCAATTCATCGGTCTTATTCATGGAAGTCTCAGAAATTTGTTGCTTCACCAGTCAAGATGCTGGGAAGTGATGCACATCACGATAAACCAATCTGGGTTTAATTCAAGCGTGGCAGGTAATGTGCTCTCAATCACAAAGCTATGATAACCAAATTTGCTGCATTGTACTAGTGTGTTAGTACATTCTGCGACTTAATCCCATTATATCCATGATTTTCGTGGCAATTTCTTCAACTGAGTAGTTGGTACTGTTCAGCCATGGGATCTGATGACGGCGGTAAAGCGCCTCGACCTCGGCCACTTCCATTCGACACTGGCGCATTGACGCATAGCGGCTGTTTTCCCGCCGCTCTTCACGAATGGCCGCCAGACGCTCAGGATTGATTGTCAGCCCGAACAGCTTATGCTGCAGCGGTTTGAGCGAGGCAGGCAGCACCAGGTTGTCCATATCATCGGCAATAAAGGGGTAGTTGGCTGCGCGAATGCCGAACTGCATCGCCAGATACAGGCTGGTCGGCGTTTTACCGCAGCGCGACACACCCAGCAAAATCACCTGCGCCTGATCGAGATTACGCAGCGAGATGCCGTCGTCGTGTGCCAGGGTGTAGTCAATGGCGGCGATACGTGCATCGTATTTGGTCAGATTACCGGGGGTTAAGCCGTGGGTACGGTGAGCAATCGGCGTTGGGTCAAGCTTCAGCTCTTCCTGCAACGGCGCGACCAGTGCCTGCACAATATCCTGACAAAAACCTTCACATTGTAGAATAATGTCACGAATTTCGGGGATCACAATCGAATAGAACACAAGAGGCCGTACGCCCGTTTGCTGGTAGATAGCATCGATCTGTTCCTTCACCGCCCGCGCGCGACTTTCACTTTCGATAAACGGCAGAGTGATGCTGTTTATCGCTACCGGGAACTGCGACATGACCGCGTGGCCGAGCACCTCCGCCGTAATCGCGGTTCCGTCAGAAATATAAAATACCTGCCTGTCGACTGCGTTATCCATATTGCTTGACTCCCGTTAATTGCCTGAAAGGGTAAATTAAATTTAAACACAAGCCAGACGTATTTGTCTTAAATTTAAAAATGAAACGGTATTTTTATTTTTAATGAAATGGTCGTTTCAATTTCCAAAAGAGGTCAATAGACCGCATGTTTTTGTGCCTTTTCAGGCTAATCAGTAGGTTATGAATAAACAGGAATCAATCCTAAAAAGTAAAAAAATAATTTGCTTACACGATTCACCGTTTTTTTCGGCCGTTTAAATATGCGAGGATATTTTAAGTAGTCAGTCGTTTCTTATCACTGCTTCTTTAAATCAAAAAAGGATTGTCTCGATGTCCAACAATGGCTCGTCACCGCTGGTGCTTTGGTACAACCAACTCGGCATGAATGATGTAGACAGAGTTGGAGGCAAAAATGCCTCCTTGGGTGAAATGATTACTAATCTGTCCGGAATGGGTGTGTCTGTGCCCAACGGATTTGCCACCACTGCCGATGCGTTTAATCAGTTTCTCGACCAGAGCGGCGTAAACCAGCAGATTTATCAACTGTTGGATAACACCGATATTGACGACGTTACCGCCCTGGCGAAAGCCGGCGCGCAGATCCGTCAGTGGATCATCGACACTCCTTTCCAGAGCGAACTGGAACAGGCAATTCACGAAGCGTATAACCAGCTGGCCGCTGATAACGCCAATGCTTCCTTTGCCGTGCGTTCTTCCGCAACAGCTGAAGATATGCCGGACGCTTCCTTCGCCGGTCAGCAGGAAACCTTCCTTAACGTCCAGGGCTATGACGCGGTGCTGGTGGCGGTGAAGCACGTGTTCGCTTCACTGTTCAACGACCGCGCTATTTCTTACCGCGTGCATCAGGGCTATGACCATCGCGGCGTCGCGCTCTCCGCGGGCGTACAGCTGATGGTGCGTTCCGACCTCGCTTCCTCTGGCGTCATGTTCTCCATCGATACCGAATCCGGCTTTGACCAGGTGGTGTTTATCACCTCCGCGTGGGGCCTGGGGGAAATGGTGGTGCAGGGCGCGGTGAACCCGGATGAGTTCTACGTTCACAAACCGACCCTCGCCGCCGGTCGCCCGGCGATTGTTCGCCGTACCATGGGCTCGAAGAAAATTCGTATGGTCTATGCGCCGACCCAGGAGCATGGCAAACAAGTGCGCATTGAAGACGTGCCGCAGCAGCAAAGCGATATTTTCTCGCTGACTAACGACGAAGTGCAGGAGTTGGCGAAGCAGGCAGTACAAATTGAAAAACACTACGGTCGTCCGATGGACATCGAGTGGGCAAAAGACGGTCATACCGGCAAGCTGTTTATCGTTCAGGCGCGTCCTGAGACGGTACGTTCGCGCGGGCAGGTGATGGAACGTTATACGCTGCACTCGCAAGGGCGTATCGTGGCGGAAGGCCGCGCCATCGGTCACCGTATTGGCGCGGGCCCGGTTAAAGTCATTCATGACATCAGCGAAATGAATCGCATCCAGCCGGGCGATGTCCTGGTCACCGACATGACCGACCCGGATTGGGAACCGATCATGAAAAAAGCGGCGGCGATTGTCACCAACCGCGGCGGACGTACCTGCCACGCGGCGATTATTGCCCGTGAGCTGGGGATCCCGGCGGTGGTGGGCTGTGGCGATGCCACCGAGCGCATGAAGGATGACGAAAAGGTCACCGTTTCCTGTGCCGAGGGCGACACCGGCTACGTTTACGCCGACCTGCTGGACTTCAGCGTGAAAAGCTCCAGCGTGGATACCATGCCGGATCTGCCGCTGAAGATCATGATGAACGTCGGCAACCCGGACCGCGCGTTTGACTTCGCCTGCTTGCCAAACGAAGGCGTGGGTCTGGCGCGTCTGGAGTTCATCATCAACCGTATGATCGGCGTGCACCCACGTGCACTGCTCGAATTCGACGACCAGGAACCAAAACTGCAAAACGAAATCCGTGAAATGATGAAAGGGTTCGATTCGCCGAAAGAGTTCTACGTTGGCCGTCTGACGGAAGGGATCGCCACGCTGGGCGCGGCGTTCTATCCGAAACGCGTGATTGTGCGTCTGTCTGACTTCAAGTCGAACGAATACGCCAATCTGGTCGGCGGCGAACGTTATGAACCGGAAGAAGAGAACCCGATGCTCGGCTTCCGCGGTGCTGGTCGCTATGTGTCTGACAGCTTCCGTGACTGCTTTGCCCTCGAGTGTGAAGCGGTGAAACGCGTGCGTAACGACATGGGACTGACCAACGTCGAAATCATGGTACCGTTCGTACGTACCGTGGATCAGGCGAAAGCGGTGGTGGATGAACTGGCGCGTCAGGGCCTCAAGCGCGGTGAAAACGGGCTGAAGATCATCATGATGTGTGAGATTCCGTCCAACGCCCTGCTGGCGGAGCAGTTCCTTGAACACTTTGACGGCTTCTCCATTGGCTCAAACGACATGACGCAGCTGGCGCTGGGCCTGGATCGAGACTCTGGCGTCGTTTCCGCGCTGTTTGATGAGCGTAACGAGGCGGTGAAAGCGCTGCTGTCGATGGCGATTCGCGCAGCCAAGAAGCAGGGCAAGTATGTCGGTATCTGCGGCCAGGGGCCGTCCGATCACGAAGACTTTGCTGCCTGGCTGATGGATGAAGGAATCGATAGCCTGTCGCTGAACCCGGATACCGTCGTGCAGACCTGGCTGAGTCTGGCCGAGCTGAAAAAGTGATGACCATTCTGCTGAGATCCCGGGCGTTCAGTTAATGCCTGGGTGACGGCAAAGCGGTGATATAGAAATCCGTAATCTCACAGAGATTACGGATTTTTTTATGGTGAGTCATACTGTTACGGCTATGAGCGCCAAACGTTCAATTAGCGCGATTCTCACCTGAGTTACCAATAAGGCTTCCAGCACTGACGTACGCGAATCAGAGCTTCAAGGTAAAAGTAATCTCCCCAGGAACAGCATTCATCAACACCTTTACCGGCCGGCATATGATAAACCGAATGCATCAGCAGTCCCTCACAGTTCTCGTCATGGGTAGAAAGATAGTGCTCCGTTAATGAATGAATAATGTGCAGTGCGCACTCTTCATACTGCATCCGATGCGCATCGGTTGCAGGGAGCGCTTTCGTCAGATCCAGCAGCCCGCAGGCTGCAATAGCGGCGGCGGAACTGTCGCGCACGGCGTCGGTATCAACGAGCGCCAGATCCCAGTGGCAGACGAAGTCTTCTGGCAAACGGTTGATAAAGTAGTGGCTCAGGCTACGCGTCAGGTCGACCAGGCTGCTTTTGCCGGTATACAGGTAGCTGAGCATAAACCCGTAAATTCCCCACGCCTGTCCACGCGCCCAGCAGGAACTATCGCTATAGCCCTGGTGCGTGTTGCCATAGCGCGGTTCGCCGGTGTTCACGTCCATATAGTAGGTGTGATACGTCGAAGCATCGGGCCTGACAATATATTTTGCAGCCTGCGTGGCGTGGGACAATGCCGCCTGGGCAAAGGCAGGGTTACCCGTCTGCTCGCTAGCCCAGTAGAGCAGCGGAAGGTTCATATTGCAGTCGATAATCATCCGCCCTTGTTGCTCCGGGTCCGTCAGATCGCCCCAGGCCTGGATAATCCCCGCCGTGGGGTTGTAGCGTTGCATCATCATTTCCGCCGCATGCAGCGCGATATCGCGCGCACGGGTATTGCCGGTCAGACGCCATGCGTTTACGCAGGAGAGACTATAGAGAAAACCAAGGTCATGGGTATCCGTCTCAACCCGGTTTGCCAGCCGATGAGCAAAAGAGAGAATAAATCGCTCAGCCGCCTGACGATATTTATCGTGGCCGGTCATCTCCCAGAGTAGCCAAAGCTGGCCGGTCCAGAAACTATTGGTCCACTGATTATTTTCTGCCGGTTGCCATTTCCCTCCTTCGCAGGCTTCATTAGGAAACTTATCGCCCAGCGCAAATAGCGTGCGGTCAATCCGTGAGGTAATATGCTGAAGAGCATTATCCACTTTTATTTTTAATACCTGACGATCTATCGGTGCGTTATCGAATGGGCGCAGGGATTCAGTAACGACATGCGCCGTTTTATTACGAGTCATAAATTATCCTGTAATTACTACTTGGGTGTTTAAATAATTCTTGATTACGCGCTTTCAGCGCGGGCTGGTAATGTCTTTTTTCCCGCAATGCTGCTGGATAAGGTAAAAGCCGAGATGGCTGTGAATAATAACGCGCAGCAGCCCATGATTAAAAATGTGTGAGAGAAACCTATTTTATCGTATAAATAACCCGCCGGTGGTGCGACGACAACGGAACCTACATAGACCATGGCCTGATAACCTAATAAATACATGGTGGCATTGACCCGTTTGTGGAAATGCTCCGCGATGTATTTAAAAACTGATATTAAGAGCAGCGCGATTTCAACACCATAGAAAGGTTTGATAATCGAAATCATAATAGGGTCGACGGTCAAGCCAGACAGAATCAGACGGCAACCCACCACTAACCCACAGAGCAATAATCCTTTTTTGGCCCCGTAATAGTTAACTAACGCCGGAATAAACATCATCATCAGAAATTCGATACCGGCCTGTAGCGTCCCCAGGTAACCATACCAGGCATTACCTTGCTCTTTGGTGGCAAAGAAGGAGACAAAATAGCGCGGGAACTGTTGCTCCGCGACAAACATCATCCACGCAACGCCGGCGACATACAGGCTAAACATCCAGAATTTACGGCTTTGCATCAAGGCGATGACATCGGCAAAAACAATCTTGTTATCGGAGATAACGGTGTTATTGCGCAGCTGTTCGTCACCTATCTTCAAACTCAACAACACCGCCAGCATCACTAAAGAGGTCGTACTGCTCAGCAGAAAGTTAGCCGCGGGCGTATAGTTAAAAAGTACCCCCGACACCGAGGCGGCAAGCGCCCAGCCAAGCGAGCCCCACATTCTGATACGGCCAAACTCCAGACCGTAAAGGCGACTGAAGCGATCGGCATACGACTCGGCGGCTGCCACACCGGCATACCAGCCTAAGCTTAAATAAAATGCCCCTATAATAATTCCCAGCAGCGTATGGCTTAGCAGTAGAGGTTGATAAATAAAAACAAAAAAAGGTGCCATTAAAGCTGATGTGGCACAAACAAAATAGAGCAACCACTTGCTCATCCCTATTTTGTCCATGATGTAACCGTATACTGGCTTTAATACTACGGCAAAGACACCATTGACGGCGAATACAGTACCAATAGTGACGCTATCCAATCCAACTTTCTGACTTAACCATAAGGCATATAACCCAAAGCTGGAAGACCAGGTAAAAAAATAGAGAAATATAAAACTGCTCATTTTGAACTGTGCTATACGGGTCAATAACATCGTGTTCATGATGCGACTCCAGTATAAATTGGGTAATCATCAGAGTACGGAACAAGCATAACATATTCTGTCGTAATCATAATTTCCTGCCGTGTTGATAGATATTTATAGGATAAGGCCTGAAAGCACAACCCGGATGCTGACGGACGGAGATTAGCGTCTTTATTTCCCGTGCTAGCGTGAGCATGTTCACAGAATTATTGTCATTTTTAAGTTTGATTAGATTTATGTTCAAACATTAAGCAATATCTGCAATGTATAGCAGTAAAGCTTAATTTTATTGTCATGGTGAAAAATGAGTGAACCGCAAAAGCTGGAAAGAATTGCGCTAGGAAATGAGGTGGTGTCGTTTCAGAGGCCAATGGGGTCAAGCGCTCATTATTATCACTGGCATCAGTGTGTTGAGTTTCTATATATCTCAAAGGGTTATGGGATTGTTGTCGTAGACAAGCAGCACTACACGGCCAGGCCCGGCCGGCTTTTTATCTTCCCGCCATTTCGCCTGCATAAGGTGCAGGTTGAGGTGGCAGAGAACAACCCTTCTTATCGCACGGCAATGCATATTGAGCACAATGAAGTGAATAGTGCCTTGCGAATGTTCCCACGTCAGCAGGCGCAATTTGCTGCACTGTCTGGCACGCACGCGCCTGCGCAAATTCACGATCTCAGCGAACATGCAGATTATGTCGCTCATATCCTCGATCGCTTCGAAGCGCTGGAGCGTAAAGGCTATAACTCCGCCAGCGATGTCGCTTTTCTGGTGATGCAGTTACTGGATTTTCTCCCTGAACAACTGCAAGGCGAGGCCCATCAGCAGCAGACGATCGCTGCCCGCATCATGCATTGGGTGGAAGAACATTATCAGCAGAAATTTTCGCTGGATGAGCTGGCATCGGACATGGGATTTTCACGCAGCTACACCTCGCGAATTTTCCGCCAACAAACGGGAGGAGGGATCCAAGAGTATATTCTGACGCGCAGGATTAAAAAAAGCTGCGATTTGTTGCGCTATTCGTCACTGAACGTGACGGAAATTGCCCATACCGTAGGTTTTACTGATATGACCTATTTTATTACCTGCTTTAAAAAAATGTTGGGCCAGTCCCCTTTGCAATACCGTAAACAATATGCCGAAGAAAACCATTGAACGCGCGGCATAGCGCTAAGAAATGCCTGTAATCATGCTACAAGAGTTGCGGGCGATCACACTCCGCAAAGAAAACCAAATATCGTAAATCTTCAGGCAATTTCAACAATTGTTCCCCATCCGTCACTTCTGAATACTGCTACCTGGACCACAAGCTTAGCGGAATATTTTCGGCTATTTATCAGCGAATCAGGAGAATGGCTATGACCCCGATTTACAAAGATCCTCAACGTCCCATTAAGGAACGCGTCGCCGACTTACTGGCGCGAATGACGCCTGAAGAGAAATACGCCCAGATGCATGCCTGGTGGCTGGTGCTGTCGGAAGATGGCAACCATCGTGAGCGTACCGACATGAGCGATGAGTTTGCGGGCGTCAGTGAGCAAACTTCCCTGAGTGAACGTTTAAAGATGGGCGTCGGGCAGATCACCCGCCCGCTGGGTACCCATATTGTCGACGCCAAAACCGGCGTGCGCGCGGCTAACCGCCTGCAAAAAATGATGATGGAAGAAACGCGTCTGGGGATTCCCGCACTGTTCCATGAAGAATGTCTGGTGGGGCTCCTGTGCAAGGATGCAACGCTGTTTCCTTCGTCGCTAAACTATGGTTCCACCTGGGATCCTGAACTGGTGAAACGCGCGGCCCGCCAAATAGGGGAAGAGGCTCGCTCCACGGGCTGTAAGCAAGGGCTGGCGCCGGTACTGGACGTTTCACGCGATGTGCGCTGGGGGCGCACGGAAGAGACATTTGGCGAGGACCCGTGGCTGGTGGGCGTGATGGCCTGCGCCTATGTTGAAGGCCTGCAGGGCGAGAAACGCGACGTGCTGGCGACGCTGAAGCACTATGTCGGCCACTCTTTCAGCGAAGGAGCGCGTAACCACGCGCCGGTGCATCTCGGCTTTCGTGAACTGAATGACACCTTCCTGCTGCCGTTTGAGATGGCGGTGAAACGTGCGCACGCCGGTTCGGTGATGCCGGCCTATCACGACATTGATAACCAACCCGGCCACAGCGACAGCTTCCTGTTGACCACCATATTGCGTGAACGCTGGGGCTTTGACGGCATTGTGGTGGCCGATTACGGCGGCGTCAGCCTGCTGCATCAGCACCATGGCGTGGCGCAGGATGCGGCGGAATCGGCGGCGCTGGCGTTTAACGCTGGGCTGGACGTTGAGCTGCCGAAGGATGACTGTGCGCGTCACCTGGCAGAGGCGGTTGCGCGTGGGCTAATCACCCCGGAAAAAATCGACGAAATCGTCTCGCGTACCTTAACGGAAAAATTCCGTCTTGGTCTGTTTGAGCATCCTTACGTTGATGAAAACGCTATCTCGTTACAGTCCGACGCAACGCGACAGGTGGCCAGAGAGGTGGCTACCCGATCCATCACGTTGCTGGAGAATCGCAATGCGCTGCCAATCGCCGGAAATTCACGCGTTGCGGTCGTTGGCCCAACCGCGGACGACCCGCTGGCACTGCTTAGCGGCTATAGCTTCCCGGTGCATTTGATTATCAGCGATATGGTCGACAATACCTCGCAGGTCACCACGCCGCTGACGGCGCTGCGTGACTATCTTGGCGACAGCCATGTACGTTATGCCAAAGGCTGTCACATCATCGAGCAGAGAATGGCCGGTGCGCCGGTTTTCCCCGGCGACAGCTCCGGCAAACCGATGCAGTCCTCCCCGGTGTCACAGGATCTCAGCCTGATTCCCGACGCGGTGCGTGCTGCGCAGGACAGCGATGTGATCGTCGCCTGTGTCGGCGATCTGGCGGGTCTGTTCCAGAGTGGGACGGTAGGGGAAGGGTCGGATACCGATAGCCTGAATCTGCCAGGCGTTCAGCAACAACTGCTACAGGCGCTGGTGGATACCGGCAAGCCGGTGGTGGTGGTGATGACCGGCGGACGCCCATATAACCTGCAAGGGCTGGAGAAAAAAGTGGCGGCGCTAATGCTGGCCTGGGCACCGGGGCAGGAAGGCGGTTGGGCGATTGCTGATGTGCTTACCGGCCGCGCTGAACCTCAGGGGCGTCTGGTGGTGAGCGTACCGAAAAGCGCGGGCGCGATGCCGTTTTACTACAACCACAAGTTGAAGAGCGGCGGTACGCCGTTTGCGTTCCATTTTGGCGCGCTGTATCCATTTGGCTACGGCAAAGGCTGGGGGGATTTCCACTACGGTGAGCCGCAGTTAACGCAGTCAGAAGTGTCTATCGACGGTGACATCACGCTACGTGTGACGGTGAAAAACCACGGTGAACGCAGCGGCAGTGAAGTCGTTCAGGTCTATGTCCGCGATAAGGTCGCCTCAATGGTTCGCCCACTTCAGGAACTGAAAGCGTTCCAGCGCGTTACGCTTGCGCCGGGTGAACAGGCGACGCTCATCTTCACGCTGCCGGTCGATATGCTCAACTTCACCAGCTACGAAGGCCAACGCATTGTTGAGCCCGGCGAGTTTGAACTGCAGGTGGGGAGTTCTTCGGCGGACATTCATGGCCGCGCGACGGCGAGGGTAACCGGTGAGACCCGCGTTCTGCCTTTCAACTGGCAAATGATGAGCCGCTGCGAAGTGGGACGTTAATCGCGAACCCGGGTGTGATGCATCCGGGGATTGCTGTGCAACAGGCAAAAAAAAGGCCCATCGTGGGAGATGGGCAAAGACTACACACAGCAATTCGTTGTTTCACTCAGGGGATATATAAATCAAGGGGTTGATCTATTGCCTTGGTCCTTATAGTAGGCATGGCCGATTTTTGCGTCGATCGGATTCGTCTCAATAGTTAAATAAATGTGAATGATTTCCGCGGTATGTCGCAGAGAGAGGGCGCTACAGGAGCAAAAAAGAGGAAATAAATCAGCGGTACTTAAGTAAAAGGCGGGTTTCCCCGCCATTTATCTATCTTATTGTTTCGGATAGTTATCTTTTTCCAGCTCGTTGAGTTCTTCCAGCACGTCGTCCGGGTCGGTCGATGGCGGTGGCACTTCGTGTAGCCAGGCATCAAACAGACGCCAGGAGACAGCCAGTAACACCGGGCCGATAAACAGGCCAATCATGCCGAAGGCGACCAGACCACCGATAACGCCGGAGAGAATCAGAATCATCGGCAGGTCAGCGCCCATACGAATCAGCATCGGGCGAATCACGTTATCCATCGTGCCCACCACGCAGCTCCACACCAGCAGCACCGTGCCCCAGGTGGTATCTCCGGTCCAGTACAGCCAAATAATGCTCGGGACTAAAACAATCAATGGTCCCAGTTGCACCAGGCAGGAGAAGATCATCACCACCGTCAGCAGCGTGGCGTAGGGTACGCCGGAAATACCAAGGCCAATCCCGCCCAGTACCGCCTGGACCAGCGCGGTGACTACCACGCCGAGCGCCACGGCGCGGATGGCCTGTCCCGCCAGCAGCACCGCCGCGTCGCCGCGCTTGGCGGCAAGGCGCGTAGCGAAGTAGCGCATCCCGAAGGCGACTTTCTCCCCCTGCCAGTACAGCAGGGCGCTAAACAGCAGCATCAGCGCGCTGTGCATCAGGAAACGGCCGACGTGCGCCGCCTGGCCGACAAACCAGGTGGTTGTGGTGCCGATGTAAGGGCGAACTTTCGCCATCAGCGCGCTGCCCCCCATGTCCAGCAGACTATGCCAGCCGATGTAGAGCTTCGCGCCAATAAACGGAATACTGTTTAACCAGGCCAGGTCCGGCGGTGTCAAATTGCCGCTGGTGATGGCATGCACCAACGGGGTACTGCCGTCAACCAGGCTGTTGACCAACAGAGAGATGGGAATAACAAACAGTAAAAAGAGCAAAAGCGTCATCACCAGTACGGCGAGCGAACGGCGACCGAAAAGCAGGCGCTGGAACCAGAGCAGCACAGGCCAGGTGGCAATCACGATAGTCGCCGCCCAGGCGAAGCCCAGAATAAACGGCTGAACAATCCATAAACAGGCGATGATCATCAACGCTAAAAACAGCACCGATAGCAGTATTTGTGGAATATCACGAGGCCGAGGGATCGTGTTCATAAATGAGTTTTACCTTCTGTTGCTCGTCAGAGCGCTGACGCAGCGTAAATCGTTCATTGATAATAATATCAATAAATTCCCGGCGCTGATTCTGCGACAAAAACTCCCGGGCGTATAAGAAAAAAATGTGATAAAACGATAACGGCACGACGCAAACGATTAATTATCTATCCACAGTGTGCCGCCTGAGCGCAAACCGGCGGACCCTGTGCGTACAACACAACATTCAGAAAGGGTCAAACGTAATGATCCCACAGATTTCTCAGGCACCTGGCGTAGTTCAGCTGGTGTTGAATTATTTGCAGGCACTGGAGCAACAAGGCTTTACCGGCGATACCGCCACCCGCTATGCCGACAGGCTAACGATGGCGACCGATAACAGTATCTACCAGCTTCTTCCCGATGCGGTAGTGTTCCCGCGCTCCACGGCGGATGTCGCGCTGCTGGCTCGTCTGGCGGCAGAAGAACGCTTTCAATCCCTGGTTTTCACCCCGCGCGGTGGCGGCACTGGCACCAACGGCCAGGCGCTGAATCAGGGCATTATTATCGACATGTCCCGTTATATGAACCGCATCATTGAAATCAACCCTGAAGAGGGCTGGGTGCGCGTGGAAGCGGGCGTGATTAAGGATCAGCTTAACCAGTACCTGAAACCCTACGGTTATTTCTTCTCCCCGGAGCTGTCGACCAGCAACCGCGCGACGCTGGGCGGGATGATCAATACCGATGCCTCCGGACAGGGGTCGCTGGTGTACGGCAAAACCTCCGACCACGTGCTGGGCGTGCGCGCCGTGCTGTTGGGAGGCGATATTCTCGATACGCAGCCGGTGCCGGTCGCGCTGGCCGAGACGTTAGCCAAAGAGCAGTCGGCAGCGGGGCGTATTTACCGCACCGTCTTTGAACGCTGTCGCGACAACCGTCAGCTGATCCTCGACAAATTCCCGAAACTGAACCGCTTTCTCACCGGTTATGACCTGCGCCACGTTTTTAACGATGAGATGACTGAGTTTGACCTGACCCGTATTCTCACCGGTTCGGAAGGCACGCTGGCGTTCATTACCGAAGCGCGGCTCGATATTACGCCGCTGCCGAAGGTTCGTCGGTTGGTCAATATTAAGTATGACTCCTTTGACTCCGCGCTGCGCAATGCGCCCTTTATGGTGGAAGCGCGCGCCCTGTCGGTTGAAACCGTCGATTCGAAGGTCTTGAACCTGGCGCGGGAAGATATCGTCTGGCATTCGGTGAGTGAGCTGATTACTGACGTTCCCGATAAAGAGATGCTCGGGCTCAATATCGTTGAGTTCTCTGGCGACGATGAAGCGTTGATTGAAGGCCAGGTCAGCGCGCTGTGTGCACGTCTGGATGAACTGATTGCACACAATGAAGGTGGGCTGATTGGCTGGCAGCGTTGTAACGAGCTGGACGGCATCGAGCGTATTTACGCTATGCGTAAAAAAGCGGTAGGCCTGCTGGGTAACGCCAAAGGGGCGGCTAAGCCGATCCCGTTTGCTGAAGACACCTGCGTGCCGCCAGAGCATCTCGCCGACTATATTGTGGAATTCCGCGCGCTACTCGATAGCCATGGCCTGAGCTACGGTATGTTTGGCCACGTCGACGCGGGCGTGCTGCACGTCCGTCCGGCGCTGGATATGTGCGACCCGCAGCAGGAAGTGCTGATGAAGCAGATTTCCGACGAAGTGGTGGCGCTGACGGCTAAATATGGCGGTCTGCTGTGGGGCGAGCACGGAAAAGGTTTCCGTGCGGAATACAGCCCGGCTTTCTTCGGCGAGCAGTTGTACGCTGAGCTGCGCAAAGTGAAGGCGGCCTTTGACCCTGAAAACCGCCTTAACCCTGGCAAAATTTGTCCGCCGGAAGGCGTAGATGCCCCGATGATGAAGGTGGATGCGGTGAAACGCGGCACCTACGACCGACAAATCCCGGTGACCGTGCGTTCATCCTGGCGCGGCGCGATGGAGTGTAACGGCAACGGCCTGTGCTTCAACTTCGATGCCAAAAGCCCGATGTGCCCGTCGATGAAAATCACCAATAACCGCATGCACTCGCCGAAAGGCCGCGCCACGCTGGTGCGCGAGTGGTTGCGTCTGCTGGCGGATCGCGGCGTTGACCCGTTGTTACTGGAAAGAGAGCTGCCGGAGAAACGCGCCAGCCTGCGTTCGTTGGTTGAGCGCACGCGCAACAGCTGGCACGCGCGTAAGGGCGAATATGACTTCTCTCATGAGGTGAAAGAGGCGATGTCAGGCTGTCTTGCCTGTAAAGCCTGCTCAACTCAGTGTCCGATTAAAATCGACGTGCCGGAGTTCCGTTCACGTTTCCTTCAGCTTTATCACACCCGTTATCTACGCCCGGTGCGCGATCATCTGGTGGCAACGGTCGAAAGCTATGCTCCGCTGATGGCCCGCGCGCCGAAGACCTTTAACTTCTTTATGAGCCAACCGCTGGTGCGCAAGCTGTCGGAAAAACACATCGGCATGGTCGATTTACCGCTGCTTTCCGCGCCATCGTTGCAAAAACAGATGGTTACCCATCGCTCGGCCAACATGACGCTCGAACAGCTGGAAACGTTGACGCCGGAACAAAAAGCGCAAACCGTGCTGGTGGTGCAGGATCCGTTCACCAGCTACTACGACGCGCAGGTGGTGGCCGATTTTGTTCGCCTGATTGATAAACTCGGCTATCAGCCGGTGCTGCTACCGTTCTCTCCGAACGGTAAGGCGCAGCATATTAAGGGCTTCGTCACTCGCTTTACCAAAACCGCGCAGAAAACGGCGGATTATCTGAACCGTGTTGCGGCGCTCGGGATGCCGATGGTGGGCGTCGACCCGGCGTTGGTGCTGTGTTATCGCGACGAGTACAAGCAGGTGCTGGGCGACCAGCGCGGCGACTTCAACGTTATGCTGGTGCACGAATGGCTGCCGCAGGCGGTGGAGCAACGTGAAAGCGTGTCGCCATCGGGTGAGTCCTGGTATCTGTTTGGTCACTGTACCGAAGTGACCGCGCTGCCGACGGCGCCGAAGCAGTGGGCGACAATCTTCGCCCGCTTTGGCGCGACGCTGGAAAACGTCAGCGTGGGCTGCTGTGGTATGGCGGGAACCTACGGCCACGAGGTGAAGAACCACGCTAATTCGCTGGGGATCTACGAATTGTCGTGGCAGCAGGCGATGCAGCGCCTTCCGCGCAATCGCTGCCTGGCAACAGGTTACTCGTGCCGCAGTCAGGTTAAGCGCGTTGAGGGTAACGGCGTGCGCCATCCATTACAGGCTTTACTGGAGATTATCGGATGATCTGGAGACGGCAAACCACGCTTGAGGCGCTTAACGCCATGGGCGAAGGTAATATGGTGGGGCTGCTGGATATTCAGTTTACGCACCTGGGGGACGATGCGCTGGAAGCGACGATGCCGGTGGATAGCCGCACGCATCAACCGTTTGGCCTGCTGCACGGCGGCGCATCTGTCGTGCTGGCCGAAACGTTGGGCTCTGTTGCCGGGTACCTGTGTACTGAAGGCGAGCAGCGTGTGGTCGGGCTGGAGGTTAACGCTAACCATATTCGTTCTGTCCGCAGCGGGCGAGTACGGGGAGTGTGTAAAGCACTGCATGCCGGGCGTCGCCATCAGGTCTGGCAAATTGAGATCTTTGACGAGCAGGGGCAGCTCTGCTGCTCCTCGCGGTTGACGACCGCCGTAGTGTAAGACGATGCACTCTCTTCTTCAGAAGAGAGTGCATATTCATCGTTAGTCAGCCTCAATCGGCGTTAAGTAATCCAGCCGTAGCGGTTCCGCCAACAGGCTCTCCATCTGCCCAATAAAAGCCTGAAAGTGCGGCAACGCAATATGTTCCTCCAGCGCCGCCTCATCTCGCCACGATTCCCGCATGTAAAACGTCTCTGGTTCATCACGCAGTTGAAAGAGCGTATAGTCGAGATTGCCGGGCTCCTGACGTGTGGGCAGCAACAGCGCTTTCAGCGCGTCGCGCAAGGATTCCGTTTTACCAGGGCGCGCTTTCAGCACCGCAATAATGGAAATCATCTTAAAACCCCTCCAGCACAATTTTCCCGACCGCACGACCGGTTTCCAGCTGTGCGTGCGCTTTTTGCAGATTTTCGGCGGTGATCGCGCCGTAATGCTCGCCGAGCGTGGTTTTAATCACCTGGTTATCAATTAACGTCGCCACTTCAGACAGCAATTGATGCTGGGCAATCATGTCGCGGGTTTCAAACATGGAACGAGTAAACATAAACTCCCAATGCAGCGAAATGCTTTTCAGCTTCAAGGGCACCACATCAAGGCTTTGCGGATCGTCAATCAGCGCCAGTTTGCCCTGCGGGGCCAGCGCGGCGATCAGTGATAAATAATGCGCCTCGGTATTGTTCAGGCTGGCAACGTGGGTCACTTCTTTGACGCCAATACGCGCCAGCTCTTCGCTTAGCGGTTTGCTGTGATCAATCACGTGATGCGCACCGGCTTCGCGAACCCACTGCTGGCTTGCCGGACGTGAGGCCGTACCGATGACGGTCATTTTGGTCAGCTTGCTGGCTAGCTGGGTCAGAATGGAACCCACACCGCCTGCCGCGCCGACGATCAGCAGCGTATCGCCTTCGTTACCGTCGCGTGTTACGCCCAATCGGTCGAACAGCAGCTCCCATGCGGTGATGGCGGTCAGCGGTAGCGCGGCGGCAGACGCGTTATCCAGCGAGCGTGGTTTTAACGCGACAATACGCTCATCAACTAACTGGAATTCGCTGTTGCTGCCGGGGCGGCCTAACGCGCCGGCGTACCAGACTTCATCGCCAGGGGCAAAAAGGGTGACGTCATTACCCACGGCTTTTACCACGCCAACGGCGTCCCAGCCCAGCACACGCGGTGTGTCGGCAGAGAAACCGGCACGCACTTTGGTGTCGACGGGGTTAACGGAAATCGCCTTGATTTCTACCAATAAGTCATGTCCCTGAGCCTGCGGGACGGGGAGGGTAATTTCGTTGATATACGCAATGTTGCTGCCGTTGGTGGCTGCGCGGGTAATCGCAAATGCTTTCATGATGTCTCCGGGTATGGACTGGCAATACCCGGATAGTAGAAACAACGGCTGATAAGAAAAACCCGGCTGCGGCGATAACACTTATACGTTAACTGCGAAAATCCCGCGTTTAACGGTGCTCATAAAAAATTTCTTCCTCTTCCATTCGCTCCTCAATCTGCCGGGTAACGCGCAGCAGAGCGGCCAGATGTTTTTCCGCCGCCTGTTCAATCGTCATCGCTTTGGCGATATACACCAGGTTCAGGCAGCCAATCACGCGCTCCTGGCTACGGACCGGTACGGCGATAGAGGCGATTTTCTGCTCCAGTTGCCAGCCCTGGAAGTTTGAACCGTAGCCGTTTTTGCGCGTCTTCTCGAGAATCGCGTGCAGTTTATCCGGCTCACGGGCCAACTGGTATTCCTCTTCCGGCCTCGCTGCCAGCATCTCAATAATGGGCTGACGCTCGTGTTCCGGCGAAAAGGCTAGCCAGGTCAAGCCGGAAGCGGTCAGCAGCAACGGCAGACGGCGACCCACCATCGAACGGTGAAAGGAAAGGCGGCTAAAACGGTGGGTTGTTTCACGTACCACCATGGCGTCGACGTCCAGCGTGGTTAAATCGGTCGGCCAAATGACCTCGCGCAATAATTCTCCAAGTAACGGTGTCGCAAGTGCAGAAATCCAATGTTCGTCACGAAATCCCTCACTTAACTGCCGCACTTTCATCGTCAAACGGAAACTATCATCTGACAAACTGCGTCGCACATACCCCTCTTCCTGGAGGGTCTCCAGCAGCCTTCTGACGGTGGTACGGTGCAGGCCGCTAAACTCCGCCAACGTCGCGGTTGACGCGCCTCCGTCGAATTTATTTAACAAATTCAGCAACAATAAACCCCGCGTTAAACCCCGCACGGTTTTGTAATCGGTCGCATCGTTATTCTTCATATTTCCTGACATTTTTATATCTAAAACAACGTTGTGCACCTGGTGCACATCCTGGTCTGTTTTGATTGTAGCCTAAATTCCCGGACATATACTGCGCTCATTATAAAAATATTTTTACATCAAATTAACAAGCGCGCTTGTGTTGTAACACAACAAACGCGCCTGGTCCGAGTCGTGAGGTATTGAAAATGACAACATCCAATCCGGATATCCAACCCGCCGTTCAACATCAGGTTCAGGTGGCTATTGCTGGCGCCGGCCCGGTGGGGCTGATGATGGCCAATTACCTGGGGCAGATGGGCGTTGAGGTGCTGGTGGTCGAGAAGCTGGATAAATTGATCGACTACCCGCGAGCCATCGGTATTGATGACGAAGCGCTGCGCACCATGCAGTCCGTCGGGCTGGTGGATAAAGTGCTGCCGCACACCACGCCGTGGCACGCTATGCGCTTTCTGACACCGAAAGGCCGCTGCTTTGCTGACATTCAGCCGATGACCGACGAGTTTGGCTGGTCGCGCCGCAATGCCTTTATTCAACCGCAGGTGGATGAGGTGATGTACCAGGGGCTGCGCCGTTTTCCAAACGTCCGCTGTCTGTTCTCTCGCGAGTTGGAAGCGTTTAGTCAAAACGGTGACACTGTCACGATCAATCTTAAAGGGCCGGATGGCGAACGTGAAACCGTGCAGGCGAACTGGCTGGTGGCCTGCGACGGCGGCGCGAGTTTTATCCGCCGCACGTTAAACGTGCCGTTTGAAGGGAAAACCGCACCAAACCAGTGGATCGTTATCGACATCGCTAATGACCCGCTGGCGACGCCGCATATCTATCTGTGCTGCGACCCGGTTCGCCCCTATGTTTCGGCGGCGCTGCCGCACGGCGTACGTCGCTTTGAATTTATGGTGATGCCGGGCGAAACCGAAGCGCAGCTGAGCGAACCGGCAAACATGCGCCGCTTACTCAGTCAGGTGCTGCCGGACCCGGATAACGTAGAGCTGATCCGCCAGCGCGTCTACACCCACAACGCGCGCATCGCCGAACGCTTCCGTGTTGATCGCGTCCTGCTGGCCGGTGACGCAGCCCACATCATGCCGGTGTGGCAGGGGCAGGGTTACAACAGCGGCATGCGCGATGCCTTTAACCTGGCGTGGAAACTGGCGATGGTGGTGAACGGCAAAGCGGGTGATTCGCTGCTCGATAGCTATCAACAAGAGCGTCGTGACCACGCCAAAGCGATGATCGATCTCTCCGTAACCGCCGGTAACGTCCTGGCTCCGGCGAAACGCTGGCATGGCACCGTACGCGACGGTATCTCCTGGCTGCTGAACTACATTCCGCCGGTGAAACGTTACTTCCTCGAAATGCGCTTTAAGCCGATGCCACAGTACCGTGAAGGCGCGCTGTTGCTGGAAGGTGATGCGAAAGCGTCTCCGGTCGGCAAGATGTTTATCCAACCGAAAGTGACCCGCGAAAACGGCGATGTCGTGCTGCTGGATGATGTGATTGGCGCGAAGTTCGCGGTGATCGCCTGGGGCTGCAACCCATTGTGGGGGATGAGCGAGAGTCAGATTGCGCAATGGCGTGCGCTGGGAACCTGTTTTATCCAGGTGGTGCCGGACGTCCAGATTCGTACCCCGCAGGACAATTTTGACGGCGTGATTCGCCTTGGCGATACCCAGAACCGCCTGAAAACCTGGTTTGCCGCGCAGAATGCTTCGCTGGTGGTGGTGCGTCCGGACCGTTTCGTCGCCGCGCTGGCTATCCCGCAAACCCTCAATAAAACCCTTGACCAGCTCGCTCACGTGATGGCGCTGACGAGCGTGGAATCGGCTCTTAATGAAGAAAAGGTGGCCTGAGATGAATACCTATCTCCACTGTCTCTCCCACACGCCGCTGGTGGGCTATGTCGACCCGGCACAGGACGTGCTGGATGAAGTGGACGGCGTGATTGCCGCCGCCAGCGCGCGTATTGCGGCGTTTGACCCCGAACTGGTGGTGTTGTTCGCTCCGGATCACTACAACGGCTTTTTCTATGACGTCATGCCCCCGTTCTGTTTAGGCGTAGGCGCCACCTCGATTGGCGATTTTTCCACCGCCGCGGGCGTGCTGCCGGTCCCGACGGAGCTGGCGGAAGCCTGTGCCCATTCGGTGATGAAAAGCGGCATCGATCTCGCCGTCTCCTACTGCATGCAGGTCGATCACGGGTTTGCTCAGCCGCTGGAGCTGCTGCTCGGCGGGCTGGACAAGGTGCCGGTGCTGCCGGTGTTTATCAACGGTGTCGCCACGCCGCTGCCGGGCTTCCAGCGCACGCGCATGCTCGGTGAAGCGATGGGCCGTTTTCTCTCAACGCTCAATAAAAGGGTGCTGATTTTAGGCTCCGGCGGCCTGTCGCATCAGCCGCCGGTCCCTGAACTGGCAAAAGTCGACGCCCATATGCGCGACCGCCTGCTGGGCAGCGGCAAGCAACTGCCGCCGGATGAGCGCGAACTGCGTCAGCGCCGCGTGATTGAAGCTGCCGAACGCTTTGTGGAAGACCAGAAAACCCTGCATCCGCTGAACCCGATTTGGGACAACCAGTTTATGACGCTGCTGGAGCAGGGCCGCCTGGCGGAACTGGACGCCATCAGCAATGAAGAACTTTCCGCGATCGCCGGCAAATCGACCCATGAAGTGAAAACCTGGGCCGCCGCGTTCGCCACGCTTTCCGCGATGGGCAGCTACCGCACGGAAGGCCGTTACTATCGCCCGATCCCTGAATGGATCGCCGGATTTGGCTCGTTAAGCGCCACCACAACGAATTGATTAAGCAGGAGAATATGATGAGCTATCAACCTCAAACCGAAGCCGCAACCAGCCGTTTCCTCAACGTTGAAGAAGCCGGACAGACGCTGCGCATTCACTATAACGACTGCGGTCAGGGCGATGAAACGGTCGTACTGCTGCACGGTTCAGGCCCGGGCGCCACAGGCTGGGCCAACTTTAGCCGCAACATTGACCCGTTAGTTGAAGCGGGCTACCGCGTGATCCTGCTGGACTGCCCGGGCTGGGGCAAAAGCGATTCGATCGTCAATACCGGCTCTCGCTCTGACCTGAATGCGCGCATTCTGAAAAGCGTGGTCGATCAGTTAGATATCCAGAAAGTTCACCTGCTGGGGAACTCAATGGGCGGTCACAGCGCTGTGGCGTTCACCCTGACCTGGCCTGAGCGTGTAGGCAAACTGGTACTGATGGGCGGCGGCACCGGCGGCATGAGCCTGTTCACCCCGATGCCGACGGAAGGTATCAAGCTGCTGAACGGGCTGTACCGTGAGCCGACCATCGAAAACCTCAAGAAAATGATGAGTATTTTCGTCTATGACACCAGCGACCTGACGGAGGCGCTGTTTGAAGCGCGCCTGAACAATATGCTGTCGCGCCGCGATCACCTGGAAAACTTTATCAAGAGCCTGGAAGCCAACCCGAAACAGTTCCCGGATTTCGGCCCGCGTCTGGGGGAAATTAAGGCCCAGACCCTGGTGGTATGGGGACGTAACGATCGTTTCGTGCCGATGGACGCGGGCCTGCGCCTGCTTTCCGGCATCAACGGTTCCGAACTGCACGTTTACCGCGACTGCGGGCATTGGGCGCAGTGGGAGCATGCGGAAGCCTTCAACCAGCTGGTGCTGAACTTCCTCGCGCGTCAATAAGGAGCCGCTATGTCTACAAATTCTCTGGCCTCGCTGGCTTCCGCATTGCGTGAAGCCGAGCAGACGGGTGTGGCTGTTGAGCCGCTGCGTGAGGTGATTGGTATTGATAACGCGGAAGCGGCGTACGCCATTCAGCGTCTTAACGTCGAGCACGCGGTGGCGCAAGGGCGTCGTATCGTCGGGCGTAAGGTGGGGTTAACCCATCCGAAAGTGCAGCAGCAGTTGGGCGTTGACCAGCCGGACTTCGGTACGCTGTTTGCCGATATGTGTTACGGCGATAACGAAACCATTCCCTTTGGTCGCGTTCTACAGCCAAAAATTGAAGCGGAAATCGCGCTGGTGTTAAAGCGCGATCTGCCGCATGCCGACACCACGTTTGATGAGTTGTACAACGCCATCGAATGGGTGGTTCCGGCCCTGGAAGTGGTGGGCAGCCGCGTGCGTGACTGGTCAATCAAATTCGTGGATACCGTGGCGGATAACGCTTCCTGCGGCGTGTATGTGGTTGGCGGCCCGGCGCAGCGTCCGGCCGCGCTGGATCTCAAAAACTGCGCGATGACCATGACGCGTAACAATGAACAAGTTTCCAGCGGTCGCGGGAGCGAATGCTTAGGTCATCCGCTCAACGCCGCCGTCTGGCTGGCGCGCAAAATGGCCAGCCTGGGCGAGCCGTTACGTTCGGGTGACATCGTGCTCACCGGCGCGCTGGGGCCGATGGTGGCGATAAAGCCGGGCGATCGTTTCGAGGCGGTAATCGAGGGCATTGGCTCGGTATCCGCGACGTTTTCAGAGCAAGAAGGAAGTCAGTCATGAGCAAATGTAAAGTCGCCATCATCGGTTCCGGCAATATCGGCACCGACCTGATGATCAAAATCCTGCGCCACGGCAAGCATCTGGAAATGTCGGTGATGGTTGGGATCGACCCGAACTCCGATGGTCTGGCCCGCGCCGCGCGAATGGGCGTCGCCACGACCCACGAAGGGGTGAGCGGCTTAATGGCGATGGATGAGTTTGCCGACATCGACATCGTCTTCGACGCCACCAGCGCCGGCGCGCATGTCAAAAACGACGCTGCGTTGCGCAAGGCGAAACCGGGGATTCGCCTGATTGACCTGACGCCAGCAGCCATCGGACCTTACTGCGTGCCGGTGGTCAACCTCGATAAAAATCTGTCGCAGGGCAACGTCAACATGGTGACCTGCGGCGGACAGGCGACCATCCCGATGGTGGCCGCCGTTTCACGCGTGGCGAAGGTGCACTACGCGGAAATTATCGCCTCGATCTCCAGTAAATCGGCCGGGCCGGGAACGCGCGCTAACATCGACGAATTCACCGAAACGACCTCGCAGGCGATTGAGGTGGTCGGCGGCGCGGCGAAAGGCAAAGCCATCATCATTCTCAACCCGGCCGAGCCGCCGGTCATGATGCGCGACACCGTCTATGTGCTGAGCGAAGCGGCTTCACAGGCGGAGATTGAGGCGTCGATTGAAGAGATGGCGGCGGCGGTGCAGGCCTATGTGCCGGGCTATCGACTGAAACAAAAAGTCCAGTTTGAAGTGATTCCACAGGATAAACCGGTCAACATTCCGGGCGTTGGGCAGTTCTCCGGGCTGAAAACCGCTGTCTATCTGGAAGTCGAAGGGGCGGCGCACTATCTGCCGGCCTACGCCGGTAACCTCGACATCATGACCTCTGCGGCAATGTCGACCGCAGAAAAAATGGCCGAAACGCTGGTGAAAGTGGCAGGAGAAGTCGCATGAACGGTAAAAAACTCTATATCTCGGATGTGACCTTACGCGACGGCATGCACGCGATTCGTCATCAGTATTCGCTCGATAACATGCGCCAGATTGCTAAAGCGCTGGACGACGCGCGCGTTGACTCGATTGAAGTGGCCCACGGCGATGGTCTGCAAGGCTCAAGCTTTAACTATGGCTTCGGCGCGCACAGCGACATCGAGTGGATTGCCGCCGCCGCGGAAGTGGTGCAGCACGCCAAAATCGCCACGCTGCTGATTCCGGGCATCGGGACGTTGCACGATCTGAAAAATGCGTACCAGGCCGGGGCGCGTGTCGTGCGTGTGGCGACGCACTGTACGGAAGCGGACGTTTCCGCACAGCACATTGCGTACGCCCGTGAGCTGGGTATGGACACCGTGGGTTTCCTGATGATGAGCCATATGACAACGCCGGAAAACCTGGCAAAACAGGCGAAGCTGATGGAAAGCTACGGCGCGACCTGCATCTACGTGGTGGATTCCGGCGGCGCGATGAACATGAACGACATCCGCGATCGCTTCCGCGCGCTGAAAGAGGTATTGAAGCCGGAAACCCAGACCGGTATGCACGCGCATCACAACCTGAGCCTCGGCGTCGCTAACTCGCTGGTGGCGGTAGAAGAGGGCTGCGACCGCATCGACGCCAGCCTGGCGGGGATGGGCGCGGGGGCAGGTAACGCACCGCTGGAGGTATTTATCGCCGCGGCCGATAAGCAGGGCTGGGAGCACGGTACCGACCTGTATGCATTGATGGCCGCGGCGGACGATCTGGTGCGTCCATTGCAGGACCGTCCGGTGCGCGTCGATCGCGAGACGTTAGCGCTGGGTTATGCCGGTGTTTACTCCAGCTTCCTGCGTCACAGCGAAGTGGCTGCCGCACGTTACGGCCTGAGCGCGGTAGATATTCTGGTCGAACTGGGCAAACGCCGGATGGTGGGCGGTCAGGAAGATATGATCGTCGACGTGGCGCTGGATCTGAAAGCGAAAGCGCAAGCCTGATAACGATCCGGTCGGCAATGTATCGACCGGACGCATGGCAAAGAAAAAAACGCGGCTGGCAATGTACCAGCCGTCTTTACACCTGCACTCTACAGAAGGTAGCACTATGTCGAATATTACCCATGTCTCCTCACCGCCGAACACCGCTCGCCTGATGCAAACCGTCGGGCTTTGCTTTTTGGTCGCCCTGATGGAAGGGCTGGATTTACAGGCCGCGGGCATTGCCGCTGTGGGCATCGCTCAGGCGTTTTCACTCGATAAAATGCAAATGGGCTGGATCTTCAGCGCCGGGATCCTCGGCTTGCTACCGGGCGCATTGTTCGGTGGCATGCTCGCCGACAGGCATGGGCGCAAGAAGGTGCTGTTGGGGTCCGTTGTGCTGTTTGGTCTGTTTTCCATCGTCACCGCGCTGGCGTGGGATTTTCACTCGCTGGTCTTTGCCCGCTTTATGACCGGGGCCGGTTTAGGCGCCGCTCTGCCTAACCTTATTGCGCTCACTTCGGAAGCCGCAGGCCCGCGTTTTCGCGGCACGGCGGTGAGCCTGATGTACTGCGGCGTGCCGATTGGCGCGGCATTAGCGGCGGCGATGGGCTTTAGCGGCCTGACGCAGGCGTGGCAAACGATCTTCTGGGTCGGCGGCGTGGTGCCGCTGTTACTGGTTCCGCTGCTGATGCTCCGTCTGCCGGAGTCACAGGCGTTCAGCAGCCAGCAGCAGGAGGCGCCCGCACCGCTGCGGGCAATTTTCGCTTCCGGAACCGCTTCTTCGACGCTGCTGTTGTGGTTGTGCTACTTCTTCACGCTGTTGGTGGTTTACATGCTGATCAACTGGCTGCCGATGCTGCTGGTCGATCAGGGTTTTAGCCGTTCTCAGGCGGCCGGAGTCATGTTCGCCCTGCAAATCGGCGCGGCGCTCGGTACGCTGATGCTGGGGGCGTTGATGGATAAACTCAGCCCCATCAAAATGTCGCTGCTGATCTACTGTGGCATGCTGGCATCGCTGATTTATCTTGGTGCGGCCAGCTCGTTCGGCATGATGCTGGCCGCAGGCTTCGTGGCCGGGATGTTCGCCACCGGCGGGCAGAGCGTGCTTTATGCGCTGGCGCCGCTGTTCTACCGCACCGAAATCCGCGCCACCGGCGTTGGCACCGCGGTGGCAGTAGGGCGCTTGGGGGCGATGAGCGGCCCGCTGCTGGCGGGAAAAATGCTGGCGCTGGGCACCGGGACCGTCGGCGTGATGGCAGCTTCGGCGCCTGGAATTGTGCTGGCGGGCGTAGCGGTGTTCTGGCTGATGAATCGTCACCAGCGTAGTGTGGCAGGACAATAAGCTTTTTTTGTCGTTATGGCATAAAAAGCACAGTTACTAACGGGAAAGCGTTTCTATACTGTCTGTCACTTTCATGATGCTACAGGCAGGACGTTATGACTCAGTACGGTACGTTTTCCCTTGGTTCTCAATTTGTTAATCGCCTCGGCTACGGGGCGATGCAGCTTGCCGGTCCCGGCGTTTTTGGCCCACCGAAAGACCGTCATGCGGCCATTTCCGTGCTGCGCGAAGCCCTCGAACTGGGGGTTAATCATATCGACACGAGCGATTTCTACGGCCCACACGTCACTAACCAGATCATTCGCGAAGCGCTGCATCCCTATGCTGACGACCTGACGATTGTCACCAAAATCGGCGCCCGCCGCGGCGATGACGCCTCCTGGCTACCGGCATTTTCCCCGGAAGAGCTCAAGCAGGCGGTCCATGACAACCTGCGTAATCTCGGGCTGGACGTGTTGGATGTGGTCAATATGCGCGTGATGATTGGCGATGGTCATGGGCCGGGCGAAGGCTCGATTGAAGCCAGCGTCAGCGTGCTGGCTGAGCTCCAGCAGCAGGGGCTGGTGAAGCATATCGGGCTGAGCAACGTGACGCCGACGCAGGTGGCGGAAGCGCGCAAGATTGCGCCGATTGTCTGCGTCCAGAACGAATACAACATTGCCCATCGCGGCGATGATGCGCTGATTGATGCGCTGGCGCGTGACGGTATCGCCTATGTGCCGTTCTTCCCGCTGGGCGGTTTTTCTCCGCTGCAATCCTCCACGTTGAATGAGGTTGCCCACTCGCTTGGCGCGACGCCTATGCAGGTTGCGCTGGCCTGGCTGTTGCACCGTTCGCCGAATATTCTGCTGATCCCCGGCACTTCGTCGGTGGCGCACTTGCGGGAAAATATGGCGGCTGCGGAGTTGACCTTGTCCGCTGAGACGCTGGCGACCCTTGACGGTATTGCCGCGAAAGGCTGACGGGAGGCGTGATGACTAACAAACTTTCCGCCCAGTGTCACTGTGGCGCAGTGGCGTTTACCGTTGAATTGAGCGATGGCTTCAACACTGTGCGTCGCTGTAACTGCTCGTACTGCCGGATGCGTGGGGCGGTTGCCGTTTCTGCGCCGCTGGCGGGAATCGAAATCCTACGGGGGAAGGATAAACTCACCGAGTATCGTTTTAATACCGGTGAGGCGGCGCACTTTTTCTGCTCGGTGTGCGGCATTTATACCTTCCATCAGCGGCGTTCGAATCCGCAGCAGTATGGCGTAAATGTGGCCTGTATTGAGGGTGTATCACCGTTTGATTTCGCCTGTGTGGAGGTTCATGACGGCGTTCACCACCCGAAAGATGGCGGCGGTGGTATTGCAGGCTACCTGCGTTACGAGAAAAAGTAACCGTAGCACGCTGTCGGGAAGGCAAAAAAAAGCCCTGCGCTTGTGCAGGGCTTTTGACTGTCAGACGGCGATTACGCCACGAGGCTGTCGATCGCTGCTTTGGCTTCAGCAGTCGCTTTGGTCGCCATTTCCGGGCCGTAAGCGATGCCTTCAGCAAAGACGACGTTCACGTCGGTGATGCCGATGAAGCCCAGGAACACGTTCAGGTACGGGGTTATCAGGTCGGTCGGGGTATCTTTATGGATGCCGCCGCGGCTGGTCAGAATGATCGCGCGTTTACCGGTCACCAGGCCTTCCGGGCCTTTCTCGGTGTAGCGGAAGGTGACGCCAGCGCGGGCAATCAGGTCGAAATAGTTTTTCAGCTGAGTCGGGATGTTAAAGTTGTACATCGGCGCGGCGATAACAATCACATCGTGGGCTTTCAGCTCGGCAATCAGTTCGTCAGAAAGATTCAGCGCTTCCTGCTGGCGCGGAGTCAGCGGGGAATCGCTCGGACGCAGCGCGCCGACCAGTTCACCATCCAGTACCGGAATCGGGTTGGCGGCCAGGTCACGTACGGTGATTTCATCTGCGGAGTGCTTTTCACGCCACTGTTCAACAAAATAGTCGGACAGCTGACCAGATTGAGAGTAGCCTGCCAGGATGCTGGATTTCAGAACTAATACTTTGCTCATTACGTGATTCCTTATATTTGATTGACGGGCTGTGCCCTGTTGCTTAGTGACACTCTATTCACAATCCTGCCACAGGGATAGCGCAATATATCGAATTCTATATTCAGTTTTTTTGAACAAAGCTCAGAATGCCCGAATGTGGTATGATAGAGCGATACTTGATAAGCGTTTTTCCAGGCACTGTACTGCCCAATAAGACTATGACAGAACAACAAAAAATAACCTTCGCTATGCTTAGTCAGCGCCTTGATGCGCTAACCTTGCGGGATAAACAGCGGTTTGCCCGTCGACTGCATGGCGTTAAGAAAGTTAAAAATCCTGATGCTCAACAGGCCATTTACCAGGAGATGGCGCAGGAAATTGAACAGGCTGCCGGTAAGGTTGTGCTGCGTGAAGCGTCACGCCCGGTCATTGACTACCCGGAAAATCTGCCTGTCAGCCAGAAAAAACAGGACATCCTCAACGCGGTCCGCGATAACCAGGTGGTGATTGTTGCCGGTGAGACCGGTTCGGGTAAAACCACTCAGCTACCGAAAATCTGTATGGAGCTGGGGCGCGGCATTAAAGGCCTGATTGGCCATACTCAGCCGCGTCGTCTGGCGGCGCGAACCGTCGCCAACCGTATTGCTGAAGAGCTGAAAACCGAACCCGGTGGCTGCATTGGTTATAAGGTGCGATTCAGCGATCACGTCAGCGATAACACGATGGTCAAACTGATGACCGACGGTATTCTGCTGGCTGAAATTCAGCAGGACCGCCTGCTGATGCAGTACGACACCATCATCATCGATGAAGCGCACGAACGCAGTCTGAACATCGATTTCCTGCTCGGTTATCTGAAAGAACTGCTGCCGCGTCGCCCTGACCTGAAAGTGATCATCACCTCGGCAACCATCGACCCGGAACGCTTCTCCCGGCACTTTAACAACGCGCCAATTATTGAAGTTTCTGGCCGCACTTATCCGGTCGAAGTGCGTTATCGCCCGATCGTGGAAGAGGCGGACGATACTGAACGTGATCAGCTACAGGCGATTTTTGACGCCGTGGATGAATTGGGGCAGGAGAGCCCGGGTGATATTCTGATCTTTATGAGCGGTGAGCGCGAAATCCGCGACACCGCCGATGCGCTGAGCAAACGCGATCTGCGCCATACCGAAATTTTGCCGCTGTACGCGCGGTTGTCGAACAGCGAACAGAACCGCGTCTTCCAGCCGCATAGCGGGCGACGTATCGTGCTGGCTACCAACGTGGCGGAAACCTCGCTGACCGTTCCGGGTATTAAATACGTGATAGACCCCGGTACTGCGCGTATCAGTCGCTATAGCTACCGTACGAAGGTACAACGGCTGCCGATTGAGCCAGTGTCGCAGGCTTCCGCTAACCAACGTAAAGGCCGCTGCGGGCGTGTTTCTGAAGGGATCTGTATTCGTCTCTATTCAGAAGACGACTTCTTGTCCCGCCCTGAGTTTACCGACCCGGAAATTCTGCGTACCAACCTGGCGTCCGTTATTTTGCAGATGACCGCGTTGGGTCTGGGCGATATCGCGGCGTTTCCGTTTGTCGAAGCGCCGGATAAACGCAATATTCAGGACGGCGTGCGTCTGCTGGAAGAGCTGAGCGCCATCACCACCGACGAACAGCAAACCGCTTATAAGCTGACGCCATTAGGCCGCCAGTTGAGTCAGTTGCCGGTCGACCCGCGTCTGGCGCGGATGGTGCTGGAAGCGCAGAAACACGGCTGCGTGCGTGAGGCGATGATCATCACCTCGGCGCTATCCATTCAGGATCCGCGCGAGCGCCCGATGGACAAACAGCAGGCTTCCGATGAAAAACATCGCCGCTTCCACGATAAAGAGTCTGATTTCCTGGCGTTCGTTAATCTGTGGAACTACCTCGGCGAGCAGCAGAAAGCGCTGTCGTCTAACCAGTTCCGCCGCCAGTGTAAGCTCGATTTCCTCAACTATCTGCGCGTGCGTGAGTGGCAGGATATCTACACCCAGCTGCGGCAGGTGGTGAAAGAGCTGGGCATTCCGGTCAATAGCGAGCCGGCAGCATACCGTGAAATTCACGTCGCGCTATTAACCGGCCTGTTGTCGCACATTGGTATGAAAGACGCGGATAAACAGGAGTTTACCGGCGCGCGTAACGCGCGTTTCTCCATCTTCCCTGGCTCAGGGTTATTTAAGAAGCCGCCAAAATGGACGATGGTTGCCGAGCTGGTGGAAACCAGTCGTCTGTGGGGGCGTATCGCTGCGCGCATCGACCCGGAATGGGTTGAGCCAGTCGCCCAGCATTTGATGAAGCGCTCCTATAGTGAACCGCACTGGGAGCGGGCGCAGGGCGCGGTGATGGCCACTGAAAAGGTCACCGTCTATGGCCTGCCGATCGTTGCCGCGCGTAAGGTCAACTACAGCCAGATTGACCCGGCGCTGTGCCGCGAGCTGTTTATTCGTCACGCGCTGGTGGAAGGCGACTGGCAAACCCGTCACGCTTTCTTCCGCGATAACCTGAAGCTGCGTAGCGAAATTGAAGAGCTGGAACATAAGTCACGTCGTCGCGACATTCTGGTCGATGATGAAACGATGTTTGAATTTTACGACCAGCGTATCAGCCATGAGGTGATTTCCGCGCGCCACTTTGACAAGTGGTGGAAACAGGCCAGCCGCGAAACGCCGGATCTGCTCAACTTTGAGAAGAGCATGCTGATCAAAGAAGGGGCGGAGCAGGTCAGCAAGCTGGACTACCCGAACTTCTGGCATCAGGGCAATCTCAAGCTGCGTCTGAGCTACCAGTTTGAACCCGGGGCAGATGCCGACGGCGTGACGGTGCATATTCCGCTGCCGCTGTTAAACCAGGTGGAAGAGGCCGGGTTTGAGTGGCAGATCCCAGGGCTGCGCCGCGAGCTGATTATCGCGCTGATTAAATCGCTACCGAAGCCGGTGCGCCGCAACTTTGTGCCTGCACCCAACTATGCCGAAGCGTTTTTAGGCCGCGTCACGCCGCTGGAGTTACCGCTGCTCGATTCGCTCGAGCGTGAGTTGCGACGGATGACAGGTGTGACGGTTGACCGCGACGCCTGGCAGTGGGATCAGGTGCCCGATCACCTGAAAATCACGTTCCGCGTGGTGGACGATAAAAACAAAAAACTTCAGGAAGGCCGCTCTTTGCAGGAGCTGAAGGACGGACTGAAGGGCAAAGTGCAGGAGACCCTCTCGGCGGTGGCTGACGATGGTATCGAGCAGAATGGACTGCATATCTGGAGTTTTGGCGACCTGCCGGACCGCTACGAACAAAAGCGTGGCAACTATAAGGTGAAAGCCTGGCCTGCGTTGGTGGACGAACGCGACAGTGTCGCCATCAAGCTGTTTGATAACGAGCTGGAGCAGCAGCAGGCGATGTGGCGTGGTCTGCGCCGTTTACTGCTGCTCAACATCCCGTCGCCGATCAAGTATCTGCACGAGAAGTTGCCGAACAAAGCCAAGCTGGGGCTGTATTTTAATCCTTACGGCAAAGTGCTGGATCTGATTGATGACTGCATCTCCTGCGGTGTCGATAAGCTGATCGACGAGGCTGGCGGCCCGGTGTGGACCGAAGCGGGCTTTAACGCGCTGCATGAGAAAGTGCGCGCCGACCTTAACGAGACGGTGGTCGAGATTGCTAAACAGGTTGAGCAAATCCTCACGGCGGTATTTAACGTCAACAAACGACTGAAAGGCCGCGTGGACATGACCATGGCGCTGGGGCTGTCGGATATTAAGGCGCAGATGAACGGTCTGGTTTATCGCGGTTTCGTCACCGGCAACGGGTTCCGTCGCCTGGGCGATACGCTGCGTTACCTGCAGGCAATTGAAAAACGGCTGGAGAAAATGGCCGTCGACCCGCATCGCGACCGTGCGCAGATGCTGAAGGTAGAGAGTGTTCAACAGTCATGGCAACAGTGGCTGAACAAGCTGCCGCCGTCACGGCGTGAGGATGACGATGTGAAGGAGATCCGCTGGATGATTGAAGAGCTGCGCGTCAGCTTCTTCGCGCAGCAGTTAGGGACGCCGTATCCGATTTCGGATAAGCGTATTTTGCAGGCGATGGAGCAGATTACGGCGTAAGTTGACGAAAAAGGCCGCAAGGTTTACCCCTGCGGCCTGGTTCGGGCGCATGTTGCCATTGTGGCGGATCATAACGCCCATCAGAATGCGTTACTTCCGGTTACGCCACCTGCTCACAATCACACTAACGAGAACGCCAGCGATGACAGGAGCGGCAAGATCGTGCCAGAAAATAACGCTAAACTGCATTAGCGTCATACAGCCGCCTGTGGTTGCAATGGCAACGGTTCGCGGCTATCCTTGAATTGTTGAGGTTCAAGATTAGCCCCCGTTATGTTGCCGGTTTACACCGAACAATGTGCGGGGGTTTTCTCTTTCCAGCAACAACGCCACCGGGGATCAAGCCCCCGCAACACTGCGCCTCACCGGATAATCCCGGCTTGCGGCGAATTCTACGTCGATGCGCGACGCAGATCATCCTGCCGTTCGTCAATCTGCGTAGCGTCTCGAATGCCTTTGCAAAGCCGCTTTACTGTTTCAATGCCCCATAGATCTGATCGACAATCCAGCCATAGGTGGCGATGGGCAGTTGCCCGCTGACGAACTGATTGGGGTTCGCTTTTGGGTTAGCCACCGGCGAGTGTGGGCGATTGCCGAGGATGACTATCGCCATATGATTAACCGGGTCGATAGCCGTCAGCGTACCGGTCCAGCCGGTATGGCCGTAAACCTGTTGGTTGCTTAAGCTGCCGAAAGTGGTGGTCATCGACGAATTGCCGTTTACCCTCCAGCCAAGGCCGAAGGTAGCATCCGATTTTGAACTGCGGGTGAAATCGCCTACCGTTTTTGCGTCAAATAGCTTCACCTTTCCGTAACCGCCGCCGTTGAGCATCACCTGCATCAACACTGCCATATCATGGGTATTCGAAAATAATCCTGCGTGGCCGGAGACGCCGCCCATCGCATACCAGGCCTTCTCATCATGCACTTCCCCCCAGATTGTCTGAGTGCGGATATGCGGAAAATGGATAACGCCGTCACGGGTGTTGCCGTTGAGCTCTGTGGCCGCTATCTGGCTACGGCTGAAGCCTTTTTGCAACGGATTGAACACCGTATGGGTTAACCCTAATGGACGGTAGAGAGTCTTCTCAACGTAGCTGTCCAGCGGCATACCCGTTACTGATTCGATGATAAAACCGAGGATCATATAATCAACGTCGCTATAGACATGCTTTGTGCCCGGCGCATACTGCAACGGCGTGCGCTTAATCATCTCCAGCGTAGTGACTTTATCCTGGGAGTAGAGTTTTCCGGCAACCTGTGGATTAGGGTATTGCGGGTCGGCGGGAAATCCTGCGGTGTGGTGCAGAATATCGCTGATGCGCAGCGTGTCCTTACCTTTAATCTTATCCTCTGGCCGGTCGGCAAAGCCGGGCAGGTAGGTGGCAACGCGGTCATCGATGCGGATTTTGCCTTCATAGACCAGTTTCTGCAGCGCAAAATTGGTGGCATACATTTTGGTATTCGAGGCGAGATCGTACAGCGTGGCGGTGGTGGCTCGTAGCGGTGAGGACATTAACGTGGAACCGTCGTACTTCTTCGCATCGCCAAATGCTTTTTGATAAACAATATGGTTGTCTTTAACGATCAGCAGATTGAGGCTGGGGTAACCCTGATTAATTTGATCCTGAATCCAGCTATCCAGCTTATCAAGCCGGGCGCGATCAAAGCCCACCGACTCCGGCGCAGCTTGGGTTAAAACGGGGTAATCGGCGGCAAAGCTGCTGGCGGAAAAGGCCAGCAGTGAAACCAGTAAAAAACGTCGTGTCATCATGCGTCCCTCATCATCGTTTGCCCGATGGTGCAACTCGCGACGCGCAAATACCAGTGCGAATCAGGAGGAATGCAGGAGGGATCGCATTGTCCGTCACCGCGTTACGCGTTCACCCATGCCAGCGTAAAACCATCCCAGCCTTTGATGCCCACGGTTTGTAGTGCCGTCGCCGTCAGGCGCGGGTCGTTACGCATCATCTCAATAAACCGGCGGACGCCCTGTACGCGCTCATCATCGCTGTCTGGATGGGTGACTTCGCCGTCGCGTACCACGTTATCACCGATAATCAGCGTACCCGGCCGTGAGTATTTCAGCGCCCATTGCAGGTAGTAGGGGTTATTCGGTTTATCGGCATCAATGAAAATCAGGTCGAACGGCGCGGCGTCCTCCAGCGTCGCTAATGTATCCAGCGCCGGGCCTTCACGCAGCGTAATGCGATCCTCCAGACCCGCCAGCGCGATATTTTCCCGCGCCACCCGCGCATGCAGCGGATCGGCCTCCAGGGTGATTAAACGCCCGCCAGGCGGCAGCTCGCGAGCCATCCAGATGGTGCTGTAAGCCCCAAGCGTGCCAATCTCAAGAATGGATTTCGCCCCCACCATACGGACAAACAGCGCCAGCAGCTGCCCCTGATTAGCGGCGACATCATGCGCGGGGAGACCCGCACGATGATTGTTTTCCAGCACCTGCGCCAATACGGCATCGGTGGGGACTAAATTTTCGATCAGATACTTATCAACCTCAGACCACTGCTTTTGCATTGTGACACCTTTAAGGTTTTGTCAGCCTGACACTGAAGACCAGCCGCCTCCAAGCGACCGGTAAAGATCGATTTGCGCCAGCAGCAGGTTGTTCTTTACCTGCACCGCGCTTAATTGCGTTGAAAACAGCGTGCGCTGGGCATCCAGCACATCAAGATACGAGGAGTAACCGTTGCGATAGCGGTTCTGCGCAATGCGCAGGGTTTCCTGGGCCACGCTTTCTTGCCCCTGGAGCTCTGCCAACTGCTCGCCGTAGCGAGTGATAGCGTCAAGACTATCATTCACCTCTTTAAAGGCGTTACGCACCGTTTTCTCATAGCCGTACAGCGCCTGATTGCGTTGAGCCATCGACACGTCAACCTGCGCATTCAATGCTTGACGGTTCAACAGCGGCGCCAGAATACTGCCGCCAAGGCTCCATAAGCGCAGCGGGTTATCGAGCAGGTCGGGCAGGGTGCGATCCTGGAGAGTACCGGTGGCTGTCAGGTTGATGGACGGCAGCAGCTGCGCTTTCGACGATGCCAGTGTGGCATCAGCCGCCAGCAGCTGACGCTGTGCCTGAACGATATCCGGTCGACGCTCCAGAAGCGTCGACGGTAGCTGAGAAGGCAAGGTCAGGGGCGTGAGCTGAGCAAACTCATGGCGAGCGACAGCGCCGGGATTATTGCCCAGCAATACGCTCAGCGCGTTCTCCTGCTGGGCAATCTGATGACGTAATACCGGAACCTGAGCGCGCGTTGCCCGCAGCTCGGAGTCCGCCTGCATGAGTTCGAGCCGCGAAGTATAACCGGTCTCAAACTGCCGTTTTGCCAGATGCCAGGCATCTTCGCGCGATTTCAGCGTCTGTTCAGTGACGCGCAGCTGCTCGTCCAGTGAAAGCAGAGTGACATAGCCGGAGGCGACGGCGGTCGCCACCGTCAGGTCAGCGGCGGCGGCCGCGGCTTTTTGCGCCTCCAGACTGGCCTGTGCGGCATCAGCGGCGCTGCGGTTTGCGCCCCACAGATCGACATCGTAACTTGCCGTCAGCCCACCTTTATAGACGGTGCTGTGAATCGGCAGGCCAGTGGCGGCAGACTGTGCGCGAGCGCGGCTTCCGCTCAGGCCGGTATCCAGTGAGGGAAACAGGCTGCTGTCGGCGGCGTAAGCGCGGGCCTGATATTCGTTGACCCGCTCGCGGGCGATCAGCACGTCGCTGTTATGGCGCAGTGCCTGGTCGACGTATTGATTCAGCGCACTGTCGTGGAAGTTACGCCACCAGACGCCTTCCACGGTGCTGGTTGGGCCAATATCGGCGCGCCAGGCGGCAGGGATTGCCAGCGTAGGTTGCGCTTGCTGGACATCCACCGACTGGCAACCCACCAGGGCGAGCGCTAAAGCAAGGGCCTGAGGACGGATCATTTTTCCGCCTCCGCGCGCGTATCAATGGTCACCTGTACCGACATCCCTGGACGCAGACGTTCAAGGTTTTTTTGCCCGTCGTCAACAGCAATACGTACCGGAATACGTTGGGCGATTTTGACGAAATTACCGGTGGCGTTGTCCGGCGAAATGGCGCTGAACTCGACGCCAGTGGCGGGCGAGATACTTTGTACGGTACCGCGGAATTTCTCGCTGTTCAGGGCGTCAACGCTAAACGTCGCTGGCTGGCCGACGCGGATGTTTGCCAACTGCGTTTCTTTCAGATTAGCAATGACCCAGTGCTGCGGGGGAACCAGCGGCGTCAGGTGCGTGCCCGCGGTGACGTATGCGCCTAAACGCACGGCAATCTGCCCGAGCTGCCCATCGGTGGGGGCGATAATGCGCGTGTTTTGCAGGTCAATTTCCGCCAGTTCCAGCGCCGCTTTGGCGTTGGCAACGTCCGCTTCCAGCGAGTCGCGGTTAACGATGGTGGACTGCAGATCCTGACGCGACATCTCCAGCGTGGCTTTCGCCTGTTCAATATCGGCAGCACCCTGCGCGGCGCTGGCGCGAGCGGAATCGCGCTCGCGAACGGACAGTGAGCCATCGGCGGTGAGCTCCTGCACGCGTTTTAAATCTGCCTGTGATTTTAGATTTTGCGCGCGCGCATTTTGTAGCGCCGCTTCGTTGCGGACGATCACCGCCTCGGCGCTTTTCCGCTGCTGAAGATTGTTTTTTAACGCCGCCTCTTTCATGGCCAACTGAGCCTGCGCCTGATGTACGCGCTGTTTATAGATGCGATCGTCAATCTGAAACAGCACCTGACCTTTTTTCACCTGATTAAAATCCTGCACGTTAACGCCGGTGACATAACCGCTGACCTGCGGGCTGATAAAGGTGGTCAGGCCGCGTACATAGGCGTTATCGGTAAACTGGCTATGGCGGGTGAAGGGCGGCAGCTGCCAGGCGTACAGCACAACCAGTACGCCGACCAGGCCGATAGCGGCGGCGGTAAAAATAGACACCACGCGGATGTTGTTTCGGGTGTTGGCCTGTTGCTGGGCCGCGTCCTGCTGACTCATGACGACTCCGGATCTCTCTTGTTGTTACTTGCTGCCCGTCGCGCGTTTCAGCGCAATATGAGCAGTGATTTTCAGTCTGCATAATCGCCAGAACACCCACAGCAGCGTCGCGGCGGAAATCGCGGCCGTCAGCATATAGGTGTCATTGTAGGCGAGGATATTGGCCTCCAGCGTCGAGAGGGTTTGCAGGACGCTGCTGGCCTGAACGTTGAGTAGCGCGCTATCGCCAATCTGGCTTTGGTACTGCTGTGCATACTGCTGCAAACGTTCATTAATCAGTGGGTTGAGGGTGGTTATCTGGTCGGCAAGCTGGCTGGAGTGGAATTTTTCACGCCAGGTCTGAAAAGTGCCGAGAATGGCGGAACCCAGCAGGCCGCCGACGTTCTGACTCATGCCAAACAGCACCGAGAAGCTCACCAGATTGCGCTGGTCGGCCACTACGCCGCCGATGCCCGCCAGCATTGCCGGAGCGAGGAAAAAGGCGCTGCCGAAGCCGAGCAGAAACTGGCTGAACATCAGTTGGTCCGGGCGCGTCAGGCTGTTGGATTGGCTGTCGAGCAGCGAGGCAATCATGATAAGGGTCAGCGCCGTGGCGGTGGGCCAGTACAGACGGCGCGGGTTTAGCGTCAGACAGCTGGCGATAATACCGCATACGATGCCGGCGAAAATCGCCCAGGCCAGATCGGTCATCTGCTCATTTTGCAGGCCGACATACTGCAGCCAGCCGATCACGCCGGTGTTTTGTTCCGCCAGAACAATACGGATTAACACCATAATCAACCCCAAACGCAGAATACTGCCGCTGGAAAGCCAACGGGTATTGAGCAGCGGGTTGCGACGGTTATGTTCAAACGTGACGGCGGCGACAATCAAGACGATCGCGGCGGCGAGTGACCAGCCAATCCACGGCGCTTCGAACCACCAGTCGAGGCGGCCCAGCGAAAGTACGGCACAGATTAGCGCCATGCCCGGCGCCAGCAGCATGAAGGTGATAAAGTCTTTTTTCTCGAAGACTTTCTTGCGATCGCTTGGCGGCAACTTCAGTGCAATCACGCAGGCCAGCGAAATTAACGCCAGCCCCAGTTCGAAGAAATAAAGCCCGCGCCATTCGTCAATTTGCAGCAGTTCGGTGGAAAACAGGCGGGCGAGAGGAATGGCCAGCGACGACCCGGTAATTCCAATGGTTAGCGCCTTCAGGCGGTGTTTCGCCGGCCAGGCCTGAACCTGATAGTAGATACCGAGAGAACTGAGCGCGGCGGCCACCATGCCGTGGGCCGCGCGAACCATCAACGCGGAGCTGAGATCGTTGACGAACAGGTGAAAGAAAGTCACCAGCACGTACAGAACGAGGAAACCTTCGGTAAACGCGCGCAGGCCATACTGTTGGCGGAACTTCACCAGCAGCAGGTTAATTGAGACGTTGGTCATCACGTATACCGCGGGCAGCCAGGCAATCTCCGTTGACCAGGCGGCGAAGGAGCCTTGTAAATTCTGCAGGTTGGCGGTGACCACCGCGTTGCCAAGCGCGCCAGTCAGGCATACCAGTAGCCCAACAATACCGTAGGCGATACGCTTTGGTGTGCTGTGGATGGGCGTTGATGGCGAGCCGAGGATGGCCGGTTTTTCGTGCGGTTCCCAGTCGTGAGGGGCGTAAGGGTCGCGACGTGGCGGAGCCATTATTTTTTCTCCACTTCACGTAGCAACTTCATCATCACCTCGTAGGTCTGTTCCTGCTCCTGAGGCGTGATGACGGTCATTATCTCTTCGCGCAAGGTGTCGGCGACGTCTTTCACCTGATGATACAGCGCGATACCTTTCTCCGTCGCGACCAGCAGACGTTTACGTTTATCGCGCTCGGTGATAACGCGTTCGACCAGGCCGAGACTGACCAACCGATTGATCAATGGCACCACGGTAGCGCCTTCTACGCCCAGTTCCTGCGCCAGTTCAGTTTGTGACAGCGGGCGTTCGTTACGCGCAATGCTGGCAACGGCAACCCAGGTAGCCTGGCTCATACCTAACCCTTTCAGACGGCGGTCAACGGCAAGCCGCCAGTGGTGGGCGGTCAGGTAGAGAAGATGGGAGAAATTCAGCTGGCGGTTGTCCATGGCGTTTATTCAGAATCATTAGAGCTCTAATGATTCTAAGTTCGCTGTGAACCATAATTCAAGAGAATGTGAAAAATAATTGTTATTGGGTAGTGACTATTCGTGGATAACCCGGCCAGGCGCGGTGGCTCTGGCCGGGCTTCTGGTTTAGATCTGGCTGGCCTGCGCGTTAACCGAGGACGTATGACGCTTACTGCGGCTGGCGAAGAAAATGGCCGTCAGCGAGATAGCCACTGTGGCGGCCAGATACCACGCAACCGGCACCCAGTCACCGTTGTATTTTGCCAGCAGGCCAGTGGCGATCAGCGGGGCGGTGCCGCCAGCCAGCGCGGCGCCTATCTGATAGCCGAGCGTAATACCGGTGTAGCGGACGTTGGCGCTGAAAATTTCCGAACACAGCGTCCCCAGCACGGCGGTAATGGGCGACCACAGGATCCCAAAAGTGATCACCGTTGCCAGAATAATGCCCCAGGTGGTACCGGTGTTAAGCAGCATAAACCACGGGACGATAAACAGGCCCAGCAGTACGACGCTGATGGCATACATGCGTTGACGGCCAATTTTGTCAGACAGCAGGCCCATTAGCGGGATCATCACCGTCGACACCAGCGCCCCGAGCGTAACGGCTTCCAGCACCTGTGATTTTTGATAGGTCAGGGTGGTGGTGGCGTAGCTGACCACAAAGGTCGAGAAAATGTAGAACGGCGCGGTTTCCACCACCTTCAGCCCGGCCGCGATAATCACTTCACGCCAGTGATGGGTCAGGGTATCGCGCAGCGGCGCTTTTGCCACTTTGCCAGACTCTTTCACCTTTTTGAATTCCGGGGTTTCGTCGATATCTTTACGGATCCACAGGCCAATCAAGACCAGTACGGCGCTCATCAGGAACGGGATACGCCAGCCCCAGGAGAGGAACTGCTCTTCACTAAACATGGTCATCAGCGAGACGATGAACGTCGCCATCAGCATGCCGATGGTCACGCCCGCCTGCGGAATACTGCCAAAAAAGCCTTTGCGTTTTTCCGGCGCGTATTCGTAGGCCAGCAGCAGCGCGCCGCCCCATTCGCCGCCGATGCCCATACCCTGGATGATACGCATCAGAATCAACAGAATGGGCGCCCAGATACCGATCTGGTCATAGGTCGGCAGCAAACCGATCATCACGGTTGCACTTCCCATCAGCGACAGGGTCAAGACCAGCGTTTTTTTACGTCCGATACGGTCGCCAATGTGGGCAAAAATGACGCCGCCAATCGGACGAATGAAGAAGGTCAGCGAGAAGGAAAGGTAGGAGAGAATCAAGCCGATGACCGGATCAACCATCGGGAAAAATATCTTGTTGAACACCAATGCAGCAGCTGTGCCGTACAGAAAATAATCAAACCATTCAATGGAACTGCCCGTCAGGCTAGCAATCAAAACCCTTTTATTCTTTTTCAGGATCGTGGTGCTGCTTTCTTGTATTGTCATGAAGAATAACTCCCGCCACATTGGGTTAAAATCTGGTGCCACCTTTTTTACAAAGGGGTGCAACCTGGATTGTGAAAAAGGTTGTGTGTTTGTTAAGCAAATTAGATATGGGCGTTATCTTTGGCAAGCGCGGCGTTGAAATTTGTGAGTTAAAATGAGAGTCATTTTCATTTTTTGTGACTTAATAGTCGCTGTTTTACGGTTTTAAGTTCCAAATAAACACATTTTTATAGTGTATTATTCAGGTGCAACCGCATTGTTTTTAGACGTTTCTGGTTATTTCATCTTTGTTACAAAATGGTTGGGCTGAGGGCGTTTTTATCCCGCAATTCACGGTAAAAGAAAGGAGCCGAGTTCACGATGAGTCTGTTACATCTGTCGGAAAACACGCTGGCTGCCGCCAATCTTCTCGGTAGTTGGCTGGCACAAAATGACTTTACTTCGTCACCGGACGCGCATGAGAGCCAGCTGGTGGTGATGGCGGGGAATGCGGTGATGCCAACCATTGATGCTGGCTGTCGGCTGGTCAGTCAATATGGCGGCGTGTTGTTGATTAGCGGTGGTGTTGGCCATTCAACGTCGTTTCTTTATGAGGCGATTGCCCAACATCCTCGCTATTGCAGTATTGAAACCCAGGGTCAGCCGGAAGCCGTGCTGCTGGCGGAAATTGCCTACCGTTTCTGGCAGATTCCGCGTGAGCGGATTGTGATTGAGGACCGCTCAACCAACTGTGGTGAGAATAGTTGGTTTACGCGTCGCATGATGGAACAACAGGGCATCACCGCCCCTTACGCCACGGTGATTCAGGACCCCACGATGCAGCGCCGTACCATGGCGACTTTCGCTCGCGTCTGGCAGGATGTTGGCGATGCACCGTGCTGGTTAAGCTATCCGGGCTTTACACCGGAATTAGTGAATTCGCCGAACGGCATTGCCTGGAAGCAGCCCGTTGAAGGGTTATGGTCGGTAACGCGCTACCTGTCGCTGATCCTCGGAGAATTGCCGCGTTTGCGTGATGATGCGCAAGGGTATGGGCCGCGGGGCAAAGATTTTATTGCCCATGTAGACATTCCAGAGGCGGTCGAGGAGGCCTGGCAGCAGCTCAGCACCGATCCACAATTACAAGACGCGCTTGCCAGCCGTACCCTGGCTTGAACATCGTTTCCCGGCCAAGCGAATAGTGACGCCGGGACGACAAAGCGCTTAACGGAAACTCCACTGCATGCTCACCACGAAGATCGATGGCAGAATAATCCCGCTCTCAAGGCCAAAGTAGTCGGTAAAGTTATATTGCAGCCCATGATAAATGTACGGCGAGAACCCCACGCCGGTAATCTTCCTGGCCGTATGGTAAGCACCTTCATCCCCGCAGTGGCTGAATGCATCGAAAAAGAACTCGCCGGTGTAGGCGTATATGCCTTTGAACGTCCACCCTTTGTTATGATTACTGCCCTGCAGCCAGTCACGACGCACGCCTAGCGTCAGGCAACGATCGGCAAAGCTGTTTTTCATTGTCCCAATGAGCAGGCTGTATTTTGATTCCGCAGAGAATTTCCGTTCAACGGAAAAGAAATCGTTGTTGAATTTCTCATTATATTGGCCGTGATTACCGGTCATATGGTAGACAAACGAGCCTGTGTTCACGGAGTACAGGTTTAGCTCACTGGAATAGCTCGACGCTGCTGGAACCACTGTCGCTATAAATACCAGCGCGTTGGGCATTTTACGCATGATAAAACTCTGGAAAGCTTAAAAAAGAAAATAATGCTCTCCATCATACGTTTTACACGATAAACAAAGACTCAACCGTCGCGGAACGTCGATTCAGGATAGCCGTTCCGCGTGCTCCAGGCGCCGCCTTATCCGGCTGGATTCTGGGACTTTGCCGGAATTGGGCGGCTATACGACACCCGACTTCAGCTTACGCTTTGCCTACGGGTGATCTTTTTCTCGTGTTCAAGTAACCAGGCTTTGCGCGCGATGCCGCCACCGTAGCCAGTCATTGAACCATCTTTGCCGATGACCCGATGGCAGGGAATGACGATAGCGATACGGTTCGCGCCGTTGGCAGCCGCTACCGCACGGGCGGCTGTGGGTTTGTGCAGGCTTTCCGCCAGGGCCTGATAGTGGGTTGTTTCTCCGCACGGCAACTGGCGTAGTGCAGCCCAGACGCTGCGCTGGAAATCGCTGCCGGGGCTATCCAGCGACAGCGAGAACTGCTGGCGCTGACCGGCAAAATACTCGCCAATTTCGCGCTCGGCCTGTTGAGTATGGGCATTTTGTCCAGCCATGATGCGTGCGCGTAACAGCCGTTGCAGATCGCTGAATTCGCTCTCCAGCATGCGGCGATCGACAAATTCCAGCAGGCAGACGCCGCGTTCGGTCGCGCAGACAAACATTGGGCCGATCGGGGTGGTAAAACGGTGAATCAGCACGGTCTGCGGCTGCCCGGCGGGTGAGCGCCCGGTCAGTTTTTTGCAGGTATAGCCAAAGCCACTTAACGACTCATAGCCGTTATCGAATGCGACATCGGTCGTGCGGCGTCCTCCTTTTAACTCTTGCAGAGCAACATTCACCCGCTGCATGCGTTGAAACGCCTGAAAGGTGATGCCGTGATGCTGCAAGAACCAACGTCGAATGCGCTCGGGGCTAAGGTTATGTTCCCGCAGTTGACTGTCGCTAACGCGGGCTTTTGGCGTGAGCCGAACCAGTGCTAGCGCCTGTTCAATAAAGGGTGGGGCGCTGCAGGCGTTTTCCGTAGGACGGCAGACTTTGCAGGGACGATAACCGGCGTCCAGAGCCGATTTGAAATTGCTGTAAAACTCGACATTTTCACGCTTTGGCTTGCGTGCCCGACACACGGAGATGCAAAACACGCCGGTGGTCTTCACGCCAACGAAAAATACCCCGGTATATTCCGACGCGCGGGCCAGGAGGGCTTCGTACCAGGTATCGCACTGCGCGCTATCGGTGATTTTCATCGCAAAAAACTCCGGCAAATGACTGCTGCTGGTGGAGAGTTAACAGTAAAGTGTTTAGCGTACCTTGTATTGCACAATGTACGGCATTGCCCATCGAAATACGACGCACGCCCATTTTTCCCAGCGTAGCGAAGTCGGCAAGTCCTGGCACGCACATGACGTTGAGCGGCAACGAGGTATGTTGTACCAACGCCGCGATATCTTGTACATCGCTGACACAAGGGACAAACAGGCCGTCAGCGCCGCCAGTTTCATAACAGCTTATGCGTGACAGTGTCACGCTTAATGCATCGGGAAGATTCAATAGAAAGGCATCGGTACGCGCGTTGATAAACAGTGGGCAACCCTTGGCTGATAATCCAGAGCGTACGGCGCTGAGGCGTTGGCTGAAAACCTCTGGGTTGTCCAGGGTGCGAACGCCTTTGATGATCCGACTATCTTCCAGATTCACACCGACCACGCCGAGCGCCGCGAGCTGGCATAAATGAGCGACAATATCCTCCGGATTATCGGCGTAGCCTGCTTCCATATCGACGCTCAACGGTAATGAGCTGACCGCGCGAATGCGGCGGACGATATAGAGCAGCTCATCAAACGCCATTCCTTCGCCGTCGGCGTAGCCCAGCATATTCGCAATGGCGGCACTGGACGTGCCAAGGGCCTGGAATCCCGCCTGCTGTGCGGCAATGGCGCTTGGTGCATCCCAGACGTTGGCGATAACTAACGGTTTTTCTTGATAATGCAATGCTGTGAAATCCATGATTTTTACCGGTTGTGTGTGTCTGCGCCGAGTGTGCCGCGACGGCAACGTGGCTCACAACCGAAAATTGGACGAGCATTTTTTGAAAGAAACGGCGGGCGCAGATGCCCGCCGAAGGCATTACATTTTGGCGAATTTTTCCAGCACGCGAATCAGTTGGGTGACAAAACCGTACTCGTTATCGTACCAGGAGACGGTTTTCACCAGTTGCAGCCCACCGGCTTCGGTGACTTCTGTCTGAGTGGCATCAAACACCGAACCGAAATGGGTGCCAATGATATCGGATGAGACAATCTCTTCCTCGGTGTAGCCAAAGGATTCGTTGTTTTCGGCGGCTTTTTTCATCACCTGGTTGACTTCATCGGCAGTGACTTTTTTACCGAGAATGGAGACCAGTTCGGTCACCGAGCCGGTTTTTGTCGGTACGCGCTGGGCGTGACCTTTCAGCTTACCGCTCAGTGCTGGAATCACCAGGCCAATCGCTTTCGCCGCGCCGGTCGTATGCGGAATGATGTTTTCAGCGGCCGCGCGTGATGCGCGCAGATCTTTACCGCGCGGACCATCGACCAGCGACTGGGTGCCGGTATAGGCGTGGATGGTTGTCATCGTCCCCACTTCAATCCCGAAAGCGTCGTTGAGCGCTTTAGCCATCGGCGCCAGGCAGTTGGTGGTGCAAGAAGCAACGGAGATGATCTTGTCACTGGCATTCAACGTATCGTCGTTGACGTTAAACACCAGCGTTTTCATCTCACCGGCCGGCGCGGAGATCAGCACTTTTTTTGCCCCGGCGTCCAGGTGGGCCTGGGATTTTTCCGTCGAGGTGTAGAAGCCGGTACACTCCACGATGAGTTCGGCGCCCTGTGCGGTCCATGGGATATTCTTTGCTTCCTTTTCAGCATAAACGGTAATGGTTTTACCGTTGACAATCAGCGCATTGTCGGTGAAATCAACGCTCCACGGGAAGGGGCCATAGTTGGAGTCGTGCTTCAGGAGATAAGCCAGCACTTTTGGCGACGTGAGGTCGTTAATCGCGACCACTTCATGACTGCTGGATACTTCCAGTAAGCGGCGTAGAACCAGACGGCCGATGCGCCCAAACCCGTTAATGCCAATTTTACTCATGGTGTTCTCCTGTCAATGATGGGGTGTCAGCCCAATACGTGTACTTGAAACCGCTGATAGATAAGTGTGGATTATATGTTTCACCTGTCCAGGCTTAGCTCAGTCATCGGAGAAGGGCAATGTCATTTTGCGCGGTTAATTTGTATCGATATGAAAAAGTTAATGAATTTTTAAGGAAACGCGGCTATTTTGCTTTTTATATTACTTTTCAGAGTGTCCCGGCGATGAACGATAAATATTCCCGCTTACAAATTGCGATTCACTGGCTGGTTTTTCTGCTGGTGGTGGTGGCCTACGCGGCGATGGAACTGCGCGGACTGTTTCCGCGCAGCGACCGCCCGATGATCAATATGGTGCATGTTTCCTGCGGTATCAGCATTCTGGTGCTGATGGTGGCGCGTCTGCTGATCCGCCTGAAGCGCCCGGCGCCGCCGATTGTGCCGAAACCCAAGCCGATGATGACCGGTCTGGCGCACCTTGGGCATCTGGCTATCTATCTGCTGTTTATCGCTTTGCCGCTGATCGGCCTGGTGATGATGTACAACCGTGGTAACCCTTGGCTGGCGTTTGGTCTCACCATGCCGCACGCCGCCGAAGCCAATTTCGACCTGGTGGATACGCTCAAGCAGTACCATGTTTTCCTGGCTAATCTGGGCTACTGGCTGATTGGTCTGCACGCGCTGGCCGCGCTGGCGCATCACTATCTCTGGAAGGACAACACGCTGCTGCGCATGATGCCGCGTAAGCGTTAAGAAGGCTTTAAACTCCCTGGGCTTCGCGTTACCATACACCATCAATTTTGTTACGTATGCGTAGGGAGAACGGGGTGTTCGCAGATTTTGGCGTGCTGAATTACTGGACGTATTTACTCGGGGCCATTTTTATTATTCTGGTTCCGGGGCCAAATACCTTTTTCGTCCTGAAAACCGGCGTCGCACACGGTATCCGTAAAGGATACATGGCCGCGCTGGCAGTGTTTATCGGCGATGCCGTGCTGATGTTCCTCTCCTTTGCTGGCGTCGCCACGCTGATAAAAACGACGCCAGTGTTGTTTAACATCGTGCGTTATCTGGGCGCTATTTATCTGCTTTATCTCGGCGGCAAGATGCTTTACAGCACGCTCAAGCGCAAAACGGCGGGGCAGGATGACGAGCCTGAGCCGGGGCACGCTATCTTCAAACGCGCGTTGACCTTAAGCCTGACAAACCCGAAAGCGATTCTGTTCTATGTTTCGTTTTTTGTGCAGTTTATTGATGTGCACGCTAAAACACCGGGTCTGGCGTTCTTTATCCTCGCGCTGACGCTGGAGTTGGTCAGCTTTACCTACCTGAGCTTCCTGATTGTTTCCGGTTCGCTGGTTACCCGCTATGTCAAAACCCGTAAGAAGCTGGCAAAGATTGGCAACAGCCTGATCGGCCTGGTGTTTGTTGGTTTTGCCGCGCGTCTGGCGACGTTGCAGTCCTGAGTTATCAATGCCGGAGAAGGCGGTAACCGCCGTCCGGCAATTCCCTCCCGCTTTTCGCAAATCCTGCGCAATCATTTTACAATTTCTTAAAACAACTGATAGTATACCCCCCTATATCACCGGAGGGCCTATGCCGCATTCACCTGAAGACAAAAAACGCGCATTAACCCGGGTTCGCCGCATTAAAGGGCAGGTTGAGGCGCTGGAGCGCGCGCTGGAGTCCGGCGATTCCTGCCTGACTATCCTGCAACAGATTGCTTCTATTCGCGGGGCCGCCAACGGCCTGATGGGCGAAATGGTCGAAATGCATCTCAAAGACGAACTGGTAAGCGGAGACACTACGCCGGATCAGCGTGCAGTACGCATGACGGAAGTGGGTCATCTGCTACGATCCTATTTAAAATAATCATCACAACGGAAGAGACAGCTATGAAATCACGTGCTGCAGTTGCGTTTGGCCCAGGTCAGCCGCTGAAAATTGTTGAAATTGACGTCGCGCCGCCAAAGAAAGGCGAAGTGCTGGTCAAAATCACCCACACCGGCGTTTGCCATACCGATGCGTTCACGCTGTCTGGCGATGACCCGGAAGGCGTTTTCCCGGCGGTGCTGGGCCATGAAGGTGGCGGCGTGGTGGTTGAAGTCGGTGAAGGCGTCACCAGCCTGAAGCCGGGCGACCATGTTATTCCGCTATATACCGCCGAATGCGGTGAGTGTAAGTTCTGTAAATCCGGTAAAACCAACCTGTGCCAGGCCGTTCGTGCCACCCAGGGCAAGGGCCTGATGCCGGACGGTACCACGCGTTTCTCTTATAACGGCGAGCCGATTTACCACTACATGGGCACCAGCACCTTCAGCGAATACACCGTGGTGGCTGAAATTTCACTGGCGAAAGTGAACCCGCAGGCGCCGCTGGACAAAGTTTGTCTGCTGGGCTGCGGCGTGACCACCGGTATTGGCGCGGTGCACAACACGGCGAAGGTGAAAGAAGGTGATACCGTGGCGGTCTTTGGTCTTGGTGGCATCGGTCTGGCGGTGATCCAGGGCGCGGTACAAGCGAAGGCGGGGCGTATTCTGGCGGTTGATACAAACCCTGAGAAATTTACGCTGGCGGCAGAAATGGGCGCGACCGACTTTATCAACCCGAAAGACTACGATAAGCCCATTCAGGATGTGATCGTCGAAATGACCGACGGTGGCGTGGACTTCAGCTTTGAATGTATCGGCAACGTCAACGTGATGCGTTCCGCGCTCGAATGCTGCCATAAAGGCTGGGGTGAAAGCATCATCATCGGCGTCGCCGGTGCGGGTCAGGAAATCAAAACTCGCCCGTTCCAACTGGTGACCGGCCGTGTATGGCGCGGTTCGGCGTTTGGCGGCGTGAAGGGCCGTACTCAGCTTCCTGGCATGGTAGAGGACGCGATGGCGGGCAAAATTCAGCTTGATCCCTTCATCACTCATCGTCTGCCGCTGGAGCAGATTAACGAAGCGTTCGATCTGATGCATGAAGGCAAATCTATCCGCACCGTGATTCATTTCGGCGATAAATAATGCCCACCTCCCGGCGGGAATTTTCCCGCCGGGAGTATGAAGTGTGACCCGCATTACGTTTTGCATCTTTCCTGATAAGAAATTAGCGGCAATGGCCGATGACTCTGGTACTTACCTCAAGTACAAGAGAGTCAACTCATGGATAAAAAGGCTGCGCCGGTCCGTGCGCAAAAGATCGGTTTCTTACACCACATCCGCCTGGTACCTTTTTTTGGTTCCGTTTTTGGCGGCATTCTGCTGCTTTTTGCCCTGAGCTCGGGGCTGGCTGGCTACTTTATGTGGAAAGCCGATATTGACCAACGTGATGTCACCCATGAGTTACAGGTACGGGTGGGGCTATCCGACAGCGCTAACTATCTGCGCGAAGCACGTCTGATGATGATTCATGCTGGAGCGGACAGCCGTATTGCGGAAATGGACAGCATGAAGAAAAACCTCGCGGCGGCAGCCCACTGGATTCAACGTTCGCAGGCTGGATTTAAGGTTTACACCGACAGAAGCGTGAAAACCCCGGCAGACCAGGCGTTGGATGGTGAAATGAATCAACGCTATACCGCCTACCTGGAAGGGATGAAACCGATGCTGAAATATGCCCAGAACGGCATGTTTGAAGCGATCATCAACTACGAAAGTGAGCAAGCCCGTGCGCTGGATGACGCCTACAACGAGGTACGATTGAAAGTTATCGATATCCGTACCGCTCGCGCCAATCAATTAGCTGAGATGGCTCACGATCGTACCCGCCTCGGCGTCATCTTTATGATTGGGGCCTTCGTACTGGCACTCGTCATGACGCTACTGACCTTTACCACATTACGTCGCGTGGTTATTCTGCCATTGCAGCGTGCCGGCGCGCGTATCGCGCAGATTGCCAGCGGCGACCTGACCATGGCGGATGAACCGGTAGGGCGCAGCGAAATCGGCCAGCTCAATGGTAACCTGCAAAAAATGCAGCATGCGCTGGTGCAGACGGTGGGCACGGTGCGTCAGGGGGCCGAAGAAATCTACCGTGGCACCAGCGAAATTTCAGTCGGTAACACCGATCTCTCTTCCCGTACTGAACAGCAGGCCGCGGCCATTGAACAGACGGCGGCCAGTATGGAACAGCTGACCGCAACGGTGAAACAAAACGCCGATAATGCGCATCATGCCAGCAAGCTGGCGGAAGACGCTTCGGGTAAAGCGTCGCGCGGCGGTCAGCTGGTGTCCGGCGTGGTGGCGACCATGGGCAGTATCTCAACCAGCTCGAAGAAAATTTCGGAAATTACGTCGGTCATCAACAGTATTGCCTTCCAGACCAATATTCTCGCCCTGAATGCCGCGGTCGAAGCGGCGCGCGCGGGCGAGCAGGGCCGCGGGTTTGCGGTGGTGGCCAGTGAAGTGCGCACGCTGGCAAGCCGCAGCGCTCAGGCGGCAAAAGAGATTGAAGGGCTAATTAGCGAGTCTGTCACCTTAATTGAACGCGGCTCAGACGAAGTCGTGCGGGCTGGCTCGACGATGACCGATATTGTGGATGCGGTAAAACGCGTGACCGATATTATGCTGGAGATTGCGGCGGCCTCCGATGAGCAAAACCGCGGTATTCAGCAGGTGAGCCAGGCGGTGACTGAGATGGATAATGTCACTCAGCAAAACGCCTCGTTGGTAGAGGAAGCCTCAGCCGCGGCGGCTTCGCTGGAAGAGCAAGCGGCACGCCTTACCGAAGCCGTCGGGGCGTTCCGTATCCAGCGTAGTGAAAATCATGGGCATGAAAAGTCCAGCGCCAAACCGGCGTTTACGCCGACACGTCCGGCGGTGGCCACAGCGGGTGCGGATAACTGGGAAACGTTCTGATAAACAGAAAAAGCCCCGTAGCCAAGGGTGGCTACGGGGAAGAGGATTACTGCGAATCCGGCAGGGCGTAAGCGATGATGTAGTCACCGCGATCAGGCGACTGGCGTGCGCCTCCGGCGTTAATCACGATGTACTGCTTACCGGTTTTTGGCGAAACATAGGTCATTGGGCCAGACTGGCTGCCGACCGGCAGACGGTCTTTCCAGATCTCTTTCCCGGTTGCGGTGTCAAATGCACGCAGGTAGAAGTCCTGGGTGCCCGCGAAGAACAACAGACCCGATTGCGTTGACAGCGATGCGCCAAGTGTCGGCATGCCGATCGGAATCGGCATATGCATGCGGATACCCAGCGGACCAGTGTCTTCTACGGTGCCAACCGGTACTTGCCACACGATCTTACCGGACTTCAGATCCACTGCTGACATGGTACCAAACGGCGGTTTCTGACAGGGGATACCCAATGGCGACAAGAAGCGTTCGCGCATCGCGCCGTAGGGGGTACCTTCCATCGGCACAATTCCCATCTCGATACCACTGGCACCTTTCGCCACGTTTTCACGCGGTACCATATAGTTAGCCAGGCCCAGGCGCATATCGTTAACGAACATCAGGCTATTGTTCGGATCAACCGACACGCTGCCCCAGTTCATACCGCCCAGTGACCCCGGATATTGCAGGGAACGGTCGACGCCCGGCGGGGTGAAAATCCCCTGATGGCGCATTTCTTTAAACTGAATACGGCATAGCAGCAAGTCCACCGGGGTTGCGCCCCACATATCGGACTCTTTCAACTGCTCGTTGCCGATCATCGGCATGCCGACGGAGTAAGGCTGCGTTGGAGAATAGCGCTCGCCATGCACGTTGCCCGCCGGAACCGGGCGCTCTTCAACTTTGGCGACCGGCTCGCCGGTTTCGCGATTGAGCATGAAGATCATGCCTTGCTTGCTGGTTTGTACCAGTACCGGCGTGGTGCTGCCTTTACCGTCTGGCAGATCGTACAGCAGCGGTTGCGAAGGCAGGTCGAAGTCCCACAGGTCGTGGTGTGTGGTTTGATAGTGCCAGCGGACTTTACCGGTTGTAGCGTCAACGGCGACGATGGAGGAACTGTATTTATCGTCCAGCGCGGTACGTTCACCGGCCCAGAAATCCGGAGTGGCGTTACCGGTTGGCAGATAAATGAGATTCAGTTTCGCGTCATAGGACATCGCAGACCAGACGTTCGGCGTACCGCGGGTGTAGGTCTGGCCTTCCGGCGGCAGGCCCGTCAGATTCGGGTTACCTGGATCCCAGGCCCAGGCCAGCTTGCCGCTACGTACGTCGTACGCGCGAACCACGCCCGGCGGTTCATCGGTAGAGAAGTTATCCGCGACTCGGCCACCCACCACCACCACATTACCCGCGACCAGCGGTGTGGAGGTTTGCTGATAGTAACCCGGTTTGACTTCGCCCATACCGACGCTCAGGTCCACAATACCGTGGTTGCCAAAGTCTTCGCACAGCTTGCCGTTATCGGCGTTGATGGCGATCAGGCGCGCATCGGTGGTTGGCAGGAACAGGCGGCGCGGACAGGCGGCTGGCTGCGCTGTGCTCTGCGGCGCGTTCAGCACCTGCGTATCTTCAAAGTAGCCCAGACCACGGCAGCGTTGCCAGTTCGGCGCGGTGGCTTTCGAATCATAGCGCCACTTCTCTTTACCGGTATCGACATCCAGCGCCAGTACTTTGCTATACGGTGTACAGACAAACAGGGTATCGCCTACCTGCAACGGCGTGTTCTGATCTTCCGCACCCGAACCATTGCTCAGCGGTATATCACCGGTGTGGGCAGTCCAGGCCACCTGCAGTTTTTTGATGTTCTGCTTGTTAATCTGATCCAGGGCAGCAAAACGGTCACCATGGGTGGTATTACCCCAATGTTCCCAGTTTTTCTGCTCTTCACCGGCTGCTACCGGTTTAACCGGCACCGCTTCGGTAGCAGAAACCAGCGTTTGTGGCTTGAACATACCACCAATGCTTGCCAGCAGCGCGACAGCAATGACCGCCGCAAGGGCAAACGGCAGGCCTTTTTTAGCTGGCTGGGTGGTAGACATAAACGGCCAGACCAGCGCACAGAGGAAAGCCAGCACGCCAAAGGCAAACAGACGTGAGAAAAGCGGCCAGAAATCCCAGCCTGCATCGCTGATGGACCAAACGATCGCGACGATAAAGGCCAGCGCGTACAGCACAATGCCGCCGCGGCGATGACGGGCGATCAGGATGGCGCTGACCACCATCACCAGCCCCATCAGGGCAAAGAACCAGGTGCCGCCCACGGAGGCAAGTTTTGCCCCCAGGGCACCAATCGCCAGACCGATGAGCGCCATCAGCCCGATAAGAAGCCACTGCAAGATTCGGGGGAATCCTCGCGGCACGTTGCCAGTAGCCATACTGTTCTCCTTTCGACAGCATAAAATGCACAAAATGAACCAACTGGGGTTAACTTCGTTGCATTGGTGTTTTGAATGAAATATTGGTGTGTTTCTTGTTGAGGTATTTAGTTAGGTTATGAAATTACCTGTGAACCATTTGGTTAATTTATGGCTATAATAGAACTGTTAAATTGCATTGCGCAATTGTTAATAAATGATTTCGCATTATTTGCGTATAGGGCAGGGAAAAGTTGCCCGAAGGAGGCTATCGATAGTGAAGTTCAGCAGTCGGTGCAAGCAATGATGATTTTAGATCGCGTTAAATGGCGAATGTTTCATTCGCAATGCAGCCTTGCCTAAGCTCTCCGGGGGATGTTAATAAACAAGGGAGCCAACGTGGCCTGTTTTGGCCACGTCACGCAATTATCAGGCAGGCATCGACTTTCGTACGGCGCTGAGCAGCGTCTGTGCGCCGGAGGAGAGCGTTGTGTCTACGCGAGTAAGGATGCCGATGGGTTCGCCCTGGCCTTGGGTCGCGATAGGCAGCGCGGTGAGCGTACCGCGCCGCAGATCGTCCTTCACCGCACCGGAAGGCACGAACCATACGTAGTTGTAGTCAACCGTCAGCTGGCGTGATAGCGATGCCGAAAGCGTTTCAATGCAGCCCGCAGGCATCTTACACCCCTGGCTCTGAAGGAGTGTCTCGGCATTCTGACGTGGAACCGTACCTTTTGGTGAAACGACAACCGGCCAGTCCAGTACGCGGCTCAGGGTGATGTTTTCATGCAGAATAGGGTGGTCTGGCCGCACCACCAGCTTCAATGATTCGAGGAACAAGAGCTCATAGTTTAGCCCGGTCATCAGTTCCGGATCCGACATCCGTCCAATACCAAGATCGATATCTCCGGACTTCAGCGCCGCCAACAGCATGGTGTTATTCATGGTGGCAACCTGGAGGGTGACGTCCTTTTGCTGTTGATGAAATTGCCCAATCACCGCTGGCAAGACACCCAGCGCAGCGGTGGGCAACGCGCCGATACGAACCACATCATTGTTAACACCTTCTTTACGAACAAGCGCCTGCCCGGCGGTATTTAGCGCATCCAGCACCTTGACCGCATGGGTTAAGAACTGTTCGCCGACGAGGGTTAACTGCGCGCCCAGTCGACCACGCTCAAATAGCCGCGTGCCGGTTAGCTGTTCAAGTTCATTCAGCGTCTTGGAGAGAGCAGGCTGGCTGAGATTAAGTGTTTCAGCCGCGCGCCCCAATGTTCCTTGCTGGGCGACGGCCACGAATGTGTGCAGATGGCGCAGACGAATGCGCTGACTAAAGAGAGCATTTTTTTCCATAAGCGATGTTAAAAACAGAGCGGCATGGGTGACAAGTAATGTTGTTTAATTTTGATAACTTGCTAGCAAATTATTATTAACATTTGTGCGGTTTAACAGACAAGCGTTTTGTTGCATGGATAAAACCCGGCGTCGTTGCACTCAGCCGGGTCAGGTAAGGAGGAGGCGCCAGAGAATATCAGCGCTTACACGTCAAAAAAGACCGTTTCTTTTTCACCTTGTAGATAAATATCAAAGTGATACACCGTCTCGCCGTTGCGCGTTTCTTTGTGGCCAATCAGCGTCTGACGGCGGACTTCCCACTCGATCAGATTCAGTACGGGATCGCTGGCGTTGGCCTCCTGCTCGTCAGAAAAGTACATGCGCGTATTCAGGCCGATGTTGATCCCACGAGCGACGATCCACAGGTTGACGTGCGGCGCCATCATGCGCCCATCGCGGCCAACCGCCTGTCCGGGCTTAATGGTGTCAAAGCGCCAGACGCCCGTATCAAAGTTAGAGCAGGCACGACCCCAGCCACGAAAATCAGCGTCCAGTGATTTGCCTTCCTGCCGATCGGCGGCGTGGTTGTAGCGGCCCTCGGCGTTGGCTTGCCAGATCTCAATCAGCACGTCGCGTACTGGCGTACCAGAACCGTCGAAAACGCGGCCTTCAATGGCAATGCGTTCACCCGGTGTATGGCTGTTAACCAGCGTTGGGCCAAAGTTTTTCTCAAAAATATGAAAACCGGCGGCGTCCGGCGCGAGGCCAATGTGGACGTAAGGCCCAGCGGTTTGCGATGCGGTTTCGGGTAAATAGTCTTTCATCGTGCAGCCCCCTGCGTACGGTTTTCAAACAGCGTGGCGCGCTGGCCGCGCAGCACCAAATCAAAACGATATGCCAGACAGTCCAGCGGTACGGCGGCATGAGTATCCAGCTCAGCAATCAACGTACGAACCGCGTCGTCGTTATTGATGGCTTGCACGATTGGGCATTGTTTAATTAACGGATCGCCTTCGAAGTACATTTGCGTAATCAGACGCTGAGCAAAGGCTTCACCAAAAATCGAGAAGTGAATATGCGATGGTCGCCAGTCGCTGACCTGGTTGCGCCACGGATAGGGGCCGGGCTTGATGGTCCGGAAGAAGTAATAGCCGTTTTCATCTGTCATCACGCGGCCACAGCCGCCAAAGTTGGGGTCGATGGGGGCCAGATACTGATCTTTTTTATGCCGGTAACGGCCACCTGCGTTGGCCTGCCACACTTCGACCAGCGTATTTTTCAGCGGACGTCCGAAGCCGTCACGCACGTAGCCGTGAACAATAATACGTTCGCCGATCGGCAGGCCATCTTTGGCGTAGTTCAGAATCAGATCGTTATCCAGCGGGCCAATATCCTGCTGGGAGAAGACCGGACCGGTGATCTCCGATAGAGAATTCTGCAATGAGATCAGTGCATTACGCGGCGAGCGCAGCACGCTGGTTTTGTAACCCGGCGCGTAGGCCGGTGGGTGATTGTTATAATCCCGGTGAATCACTTCTTGCGGTGACCATTTTGTGCTCATAGGTGGCTCCGTGTAGGGTATTTTATTATTGCCTCACACAGTGTGTGTAAATGCATTGTTAATTAATAGTGAATTTAAGGTGTATTTTAAATAACCTGTGGTTATGTAATGGCCGGGATTCACTGCAAAATCAACTCAGTCGCCGGGATCACACTTTGTAAATTCTTACCGCATAGCCTCATGTGCTTACCTACACTGCAAATATAGGCACAGGAGATGGAAAAACATGGCGCACACCCTTTCGGCAGATGATATTCGGGAAGATTTTTCACAAGCAATGTCGGCAATGTACCAGCAGGAAGTCCCGCAATATGGCACGTTGTTAGCGCTTGTTGCTGATGTGAATCTGGCAGTGTTGGAAAACAATGCACGCTTGCATGAACAGCTGGCGAACGCCGATGAGCTGGCGCGTCTGAACGTTGAGCGTCATGGCGCCATACGGGTGGGAACGGCTGAAGAGCTGGCGACGCTATGTCGCATGTTTGCCATTATGGGAATGCAACCGGTCGGGTATTACGATCTTTCGGTCGCTGGCGTGCCGGTTCACTCCACCGCGTTTCGCCCCGTGGATGACGCCGCGTTACAACGCAACCCATTCCGAATCTTTACCTCGTTACTGCGTCTGGAGCTGATTGACGATCCCGCGCTACGGGAGAGGGCGGCGAAGATTCTCGCCCGGCGCGATATTTTCACTCCGCGTTGTCGGGCGCTGATGAATCTTCATGATAAACAGAACGGTTTCAACGTCGAGCAGGCACAAGAGTTCGTCCACGAAGCGCTGGAAACTTTCCGTTGGCACCGGCATACCACGGTAGACAAAGAAACCTACGAGGCGCTTAACCGCCAGCATCGGCTTATTGCCGACGTGGTTTGCTTCCCGGGTTGTCATATTAACCACCTGACGCCGCGCACGCTGGATATCGATCAGGTTCAGTCGCTGATGGCCGAATACGGGATCGAACCAAAGGCCGTCATAGAAGGGCCGCCGCGCCGTGCGGTACCGCTACTGCTGCGTCAGACCAGCTTTAAGGCGCTGGAAGAGCCGGTTGCCTTTGCCGGCGATGCCAGCGGCACGCATACCGCGCGTTTTGGTGAAATTGAGCAGCGTGGGGTGGCGTTGACGCCAAAAGGCCGGGCGCTATACGACCGGTTGTTGAACGAAGCGGGCGTGGGGAAAGATAACCTCAGTCATCAGCAGCATCTGCAAGAAGTGTTTAAAGCCTTTCCCGATAGCGAATTCCTTCTGCGTCAGCAGGGGTTGGCCTGGTTCCGCTATCGTCTTACGCCGAGTGGTGACGCGCACCGTCAGGCGATCCGTCCCGGTGACGACCCGCAGCCGTTTATTGAACGCGGCTGGATAACCGCCCAGCCCATCACCTATGAAGATTTTCTGCCGGTGAGCGCTGCCGGGATTTTCCAGTCGAATCTGGGCGGCGATGCGCAGACGCGCAGCCATGGCAATGCCAGCCGTAGTGCCTTTGAAGCCGCCCTGGGACGGCCAGTTCTGGATGAATTCAAGCTCTATGAAGAAGCGGAGGTGCGCAGCAAACGCCGTTGCGGTTTGCTCTGAAACGGTTAATCTGCAAAGGAATCAACAAAAAAGGATGAACACCGATGCAGAATGCCTCAACGCGCGTAGAGACCTTACAAGGGTCGTTGTCAGGACGAGTGGACGAGGATATCCATCTGTGGTGCGGCATTCCCTATGCCGCACCGCCGGTCGGCTCCCTGCGCTGGCGCGCGCCGCAGCCGGTCATGCCGTGGCAGGGTGTTCGCCCCGCCGAGACCTTTTCGGCTTCCAGTTGGCAAAACAGTGAATACTGCCAGGAACTGGGCGGCGGCGATCCAGGCCGCTTCTCTGAAGATTGTCTTTATCTCAACGTCTGGTCGCCGGCGGAACGTCATGAGTTGCTGCCGGTAATGGTCTGGCTGCACGGCGGAGGGTTTACTATCGGCGCGGGCGGGCTGCCGCCATACGACGGCAAGGCGCTGGCACGGCGCGGCGTGGTGGTGGTGACGCTTAACTATCGCCTCGGCCACTTGGGCTTCTTTGCCCATCCGGCGCTGGAGGAAGAAGACGGCGAACGGCTGTATAACTTTGGTCTGATGGACCAAATCGCTGCGCTGCGCTGGGTGCAGGATAATATCGCTGCCTTCGGCGGAAACCGCGACAATATCACGCTGTTTGGTGAATCGGCGGGCGCGCGTAGCGTGCTGTCACTGATGGCTTCGCCGAAGGCGAAAGGCCTGTTCCATAAAGCCATTATCCAGAGCGGCTATACGTTGCCGGATATGCCGCGTGAAACCGCGCTGGCCCGCGGTGAACGGTTAGCTGAACACTTCAATCTCCCCGACGCGTCTGCGCAAAGTCTGCGTGAAATCCCGGCGGATGCATTCTGGTCGTTGACTGCACCGCATAATCTTGGGCCTGCGCCGATTGTCGGCGATGCGGTACTGCCACAGCCCATGCTGGATGTTTTTTTTGCCGCAAAGCAGCACCCCATGCCGGTACTTGTTGGTTCCAACAGCGACGAAGCGAGCGTCATGGCGGTCTTTGGCGTTGATTTGGCCGGAGAAATCCAGAAGCTACGCCGCGAGCGCCGCCTGGGACTGGGGTTAATCAAACTGCTTTATCCCGGCGTGAAGGGCGATGAGGAGTTGGGGCGTCAAGTGTGCCGCGACATGGCGTTTACCACGCTCGGCTACGTGGTGATGCAGGCCCAGCAGCGGCTGAATCAACCGTGCTGGCGTTATTGGTTCGACTATGTTGCTGAAGCGGAACACGATACTTATCCTCACGGCGCGTGGCATGGCAATGAAGTCCCTTACGTTTTCGATACGCTGGGACACATACCGCCATCTTGTGATTACGCTTCGCCGCGCGATTTAGCCTTTGCCGCCCAGGTGGCCGATTACTGGGTGAACTTCGCGCGTCATGCCAGCGCGGAGCATACGGTTCTGACGGGCCCGGTGCGTTGGCCTGCCTCGGTACGGGGCCGTGATCGGTTGCTGCGTATCGGGTTACACAAGCACGCCGGCTTCCGTGTGGAAAACCGCTTTATGCGCGCGCGTCTGGCGCTGTTTAAACGCGTGATGAAACACCATGTGAACCTGGATTAGCAGATTTTCTTGCGCTACCAATTGGATTATCAGTCAATTTTGTCTAGAGTGGGCAGCAGTATCGCCGTAATTTTTTTGCAGCATTCCGACTATAAAAAGGACGCTTTGCCAGGCATGAATCGCAGACACTTTCTAAAATCTTCAATGGCTGTTGCCGCCGTGTGCGGGACTTCCGGTTTTGCATCGCTTTTCTCCCAGGCCGCGCTGGCGCAGGAGTCTGACATTGCCGACGGCCAGACGCGTCGCTTTGACTTCAGCGTGCTGCAATCAATGGCTCACGATCTCTCCCGTCAACCGTGGGGAGGCGCTCCGCGCGCGCTGCCAGAGACGTTGGCAAATCTGACGCCGCAGGCTTACAACAGCATCCAGTACGATGCGGCGCACTCCCTGTGGAATAACGTGAAAGACCGCCAGTTGGATATTCAGTTCTTCCACGTGGGCATGGGTTTCCGTCGCCGCGTACGTATGTTCTCACTCGACCCGGCGAGCCAGCAGGCGCGTGAAATTCACTTCCGCCCGGAGCTGTTCCAGTACAACGATGCTGGCGTCGACACCAAACAGCTGGAAGGGCAGACCGACCTCGGTTTTGCCGGGTTCCGCGCGTTTAAGGCACCAGAACTGGCGCGTCGCGACATCGTCTCCTTCCTGGGCGCGAGCTACTTCCGCGCGGTCGACAGCACCTATCAGTACGGCCTGTCTGCGCGCGGTCTGGCGATTGACACCTATACCGACTCACTCGAAGAGTTCCCGGACTTTACCTCTTTCTGGTTTGAAACGGCTAAACCAGGCGACACCACCTTTACGGTTTATGCGCTGCTCGATAGCGCCAGCGTGACCGGTGCCTATAAATTCGTGGTGCACTGCGAGAAGGCGCAGGTGATTATGGATGTGGAAAACCATATCTATGCGCGCAAAGATATCAAACAGTTAGGCATCGCACCGATGACCAGCATGTTCAGCTGCGGGAATAATGAGCGCCGCGTCTGCGACACCATTCACCCGCAGATCCACGACTCCGATCGTCTGGCGATGTGGCTCGGCAACGGCGAGTGGGTCTGCCGTCCGCTGAACAACCCGCAAAAACTGCAGTTCAATGCCTACCAGGATAAGAATCCGAAAGGTTTTGGTCTGCTGCAGCTGGATCGTGATTTCACCCACTATCAGGACGTGATGGGCTGGTACAACAAGCGTCCAAGCCTGTGGGTCGAGCCGCGCAATCAGTGGGGCAAAGGGGCGGTAAGCCTGATGGAGATCCCGACGACCGGCGAAACGCTGGATAACATCGTCTGCTTCTGGCAGCCGGAAAAACCGATGAAAGCGGGCGACCAGTTAAACTTTAGCTATCGCTTATACTGGAGCGCGATGCCGCCGGTCCGTTCGCCGTTAGCCCGCGTACTGGCCACCCGCACCGGGATGGGCAGCTTCCCGGAAGGCTGGGCGCCGGGCGAACATTATCCGGATAAATGGTCCCGCCGTTTTGCGATCGACTTTGTCGGCGGCGATTTGAAAGCCGCTGCGCCGAAAGGCATTGAACCGGTGATCACGCTTTCCAGCGGTGAAGCGAAGCAGATTGAAATTCTCTACGTTGAACCGTTTGACGGCTACCGTATTTTGTTCGACTGGTATCCCACGTCAGACTCCACCGAGCCGGTGGATATGCGCCTGTTCCTGCGCTGTCGTGGCGACGCCATCAGCGAAACCTGGCTGTACCAGTACTTCCCGCCAGCGCCGGATAAACGTCAATACGTTGACGACCGTATTATGAAATAACCAAGCCCGGACCCGGCCGAGTCATGCGACGCCGGGTTTTCTTTTAGACTGAGAACCTACACATGACCTGTGTTGAAACGATCGTCGCTTCCGACGTCATCACCCTTGAAGCCGTTAATGAGTCGCACGTAGCCGAGCTGCATCAGATGGTGCTGCGCAATCGCGACTGGCTACAGCAAACGCTCAACTGGCCGCAGTTTGTCAAAAGCGAACAGGACACCCGCCAGAATGTGCAGGGCAATATGATGCTGCACCAGCGCGGCATTGCCAAAATGTTCCTGATTTTTGTTGAGGGGAAAATGTCGGGCGTGCTTTCCTTTAACCAGATTGAACCGTCCAACAAGACCGGTTATATCGGCTACTGGCTGGACGAGGCCGCGCAGGGGAAGGGCATTTTATCCGCCTCGCTGCAGGCGTTTATGCGCTATTACGCTGAACGCGGAGAAATTCGCCGCTTTGTGATTAAGTGCCGGGTGGACAATCCGCGCAGTAATCAGGTGGCGCAACGTAACGGTTTTCAGCTGGAAGGTTGCTTGCGCCAGGCAGAGTTTCTGAATGGCGTGTTCTATGACCAGAATATTTACGCGCGAATTATCGACAATACCCGGTCATAGGGCACCAAATAGCGGGGTGCGCGTAATTCGCTGCGCGCCGGTAATGGCTTTGCGCCCGCGCAGATGAATGGCTTCGCCAGGCAGCGCTTCGACCACCACGTTGTCGGTGATATCAATGTGATACTCGATCAGCACATCGCCTTCGATACGCGCATCGCCCTGAATCAGCACGTGATCGTCGAGCAAAATGGGCCCGCCGCGGAGCCGGGCGTTGCCGCCAACCAGGACGTGGTGTTTCAGCACGCAGTTACCTTCAATCACGGCGTTCTCCGCGACCTGCGAGCTGTAGCGTAGGGTGGGGATATCGTCTTCGCCATGCCCGGCAATGATACGCGCGTGGCCGTAAACTCTGGCACAGTCGCAGACCCAAATGTTGTTTTCCTCATTACCTTCAAGGCGCGCGCTGTCGTAAATCTCCGCTCGATGTTCCACAAAGGCATGGTTTAGCCTGGCGTCACCGTAAATTTGTGCCTGATGTACGACCCGGCAATCGCGTAACCGGACGCGGTCGTAGATTTGCAGCAGACGTTCGTTGTCGGCGGTCAGGCCTTTTGCCCCGACAATCTGGCAGCCCTCGCCGATATGGGCATCGCCAAACAGGTGGCAGTGACCGTGTACGCGCGCGTTATCGACCGTGACATTGCCGCTCAACCGCGCCCCCTGACCGATCCGGCTGGCCAGCACGCGAGCGTTTCCGCAGATAATCGCCTGATGACTCACTTCGCAGGAGTCTATCAGCCGCGCGTTTTCCTCTATCTTTGCCCCGGCGTAAACGAGGCTGTTTTCATCGTAAATCCAGCAGTTGCCGTCGTGACTCAGTGCGTTTTCATCATCAACCCAGCCGCCCAGAGTGCCGGCTGTCACGTCGGCAAAATCCCTCAGGGCAATGATTTGCCGCATCACGATGCTTTCCCGCGCGCCGGGTTCGCCAATCTGAACGCTGCGTGAAGCGTCGCTAAGACGGTATTTTTTCATGATAACCTCAGCTAAGTAGATACACTAAATGTAGCAAATCCTCTGCCGCAGCAGTGCGAACGGCTGACGTTTTCTGGACCGACTTTTGGCGCTAGCGCCGGCCAAAAGAATCATTTAAAATGCAACTTAAATAAATTTGATTAAATAAACAAAATGCATAATGAAACCGATGGGCAGCGGGTATTGAATTTACCTGCGGGCTATTTTGGGATGGTGCTGGGCACTATTGGTATGGGTTTCGCCTGGCGTTACGCCAGCACTATCTGGCCGCTGAGCCCGGCGATTGGCGAAGGGCTGGTGATACTGGCGATTGTGATGTGGGCGCTGTTGACGCTGGCCTTTATCACCCGAGCGATACGTTTTCCCTACAGCGTCTGGCTGGAGATGCGCCACCCCATCGCCAGCAGTTTTGTGAGTTTGTTTCCGGCGACCACCATGCTGGTCGCCATCGGCGTCACACCGTGGATGAGACCGCTGGCGCAGGCGCTGTTTATTATTGGCGTGGTGCTGCAATTGAGCTACGCCGCCTGGCAAACGGCGGGGCTGTGGCGCGGCGAGCATCCGGCAGATGCCACCACGCCTGGATTGTATCTGCCGACCGTCGCCAACAATTTTATCAGCGCCATGGCCTGCGGAGCGTTGGGGTTTAACGATGCCGGACTGGTCTTTCTGGGCGCTGGCGTCATTTCATGGATAACGCTGGAGCCCGCTATTGTGCAACGCCTGCGCAGCGGCGGCGCGTTGTCCGTGCCGTTACGGACCTCACTCGGCATTCAACTGGCACCGGCGCTGGTCGCCTGCAACGCGTGGTTGAGCATTAACGGCGGACACGCCGATGTGTTCGCGAAAATGCTGTTCGGCTACGGGCTATTACAGTTGCTGTTTATGTTACGACTGATGCCCTGGTATCTGCGTCAGGCGTTTAATGCCTCGTTCTGGAGCTTCTCGTTCGGTATTTCCGCGCTGGCTTCTACCGGCCTTCATCTGGGACATGCCAGCGGAACCGGCTTCTTCCATAATCTGGCGCTGCCGCTCTTTATTTTCACGAATATCGTGATCGGCCTGCTGCTGGTAAAAACGCTGCTGTTGCTGCTTCAGGGTAAACTTTTGACGCGTGTTGCACCGTCGACACTGATGAAACCGAAGGATGAACAATGACCATTCGTGATGAAAATTACTTTACCGACAAATACGGCCTGACCCGAACCCATTCAGAAGTGGTGCATGCCGCGACTATTGTTAAGCCGGGGAAAACCCTCGATCTGGGGTGCGGTAACGGGCGCAATAGCCTTTATCTGGCGGCGAACGGCTACGACGTAATGGCGTGGGATAAGAACCCGATGAGTATTCAGAATCTGCAGTCGATTCGTGAAGCGGAAGGGCTGAAAAATCTGCAGGTGGCGGTTCACGATCTCAATACGCTTAGCTTTGACGGTGAGTACGATTTTATTCTCTCTACCGTAGTGATGATGTTCCTTGAAGCGAATACCATTCCGCGTCTTATCGACAACATGCAGCGCTGCACCAAACCGGGCGGCTACAATCTGATTGTCGCAGCGATGGACACCGATGATTTCCCCTGTACAGTTGGTTTCCCGTTTGCCTTTAAAACGGGTGAGCTGAAAAACTATTATAAAGGTTGGGATTTGCTGAAATATAACGAAGACGTCGGCGAACTGCATCGTACTGATGAAAAGGGCAATCGTATTAAATTACGTTTCGCGACGATGCTGGCGCGCAGGGAATCATAATTGTTATTTATATAACGGGCGAGAGCCCGTTATATAATGAATCATTTTTATAAATAATGAGAGCCGCCTCCATTTTTGTCGCGACAAACTCCTGATGCATTTGCTATAACTTACGGGCATCTGTGCATTTATCAGGGATTATTCTCATGCGTACTCAAGCGTTTTTCAAAGCGGCGGCCCTTGTGGGCGTTTTGGCATTAGCAGGTTGTGCATCGAAGACCACCACTCCTGAGCAGTACTCCGGCTTTTTAAAAGACTATTCCGGCCTGAAAGAAGCCACAACGGCGTCGGGGAAAACAGAATTGCGTTGGATCTCTCCGGACTATAAACCGGCCAATTATGCCAACGTGGTCTATAACCCGGTAACCTACTATCCGGTACCGAAACCGACCACTCAGGTTGGGCAGAAAGCGCTGACCGATATTCTGAACTACACCAATACCGAGCTGAAAAAAGCCATTAGCGAGCGTAAACCACTGGCGACCAAGGCGGGCCCGCATAGCCTGATCTTCCGCGGTGCGATTACTGCCGTTGACTCCAGCAAAGAAGGGTTGCAGTTCTACGAAGTGATTCCAATTGCGATGGTTGTTGCCGGCACTGAAGCCGCGACGGGCCACCGTACCATGAACACCAACCTGTACTTTGAGGCAGAACTGGTCGACGCCGCCACCAATAAGCCGGTGATCAAAGTGGTGCGTAAAGGGGAAGGCAAAGATCTGTCTAACTCTAACGCCCAGCTGACGCTGGATACATTGAAACAGGTTATTGATGATATGGCCATCGATGCGGTGAAATTCGACCCGTCGCAGAAATAAGCCATTATTGCTATCGCAAATAAAAGGGGAGACGTGATGGTCTCCCTTTTATTATTCATATTAGGACGGTATTGACTATTTCCGTCATATTCTTCTTCTGTCGATATTCTTTTTTTCAGTGAATACAGTATGGCTGTCGGTACGCATCGGAAAGCGGGCCTCAGGCGCGGCTGAGAAGCTGTAATCGCCAGATTTGTGGTTTGGCGAACATCACCAGGTTACCCAACAAAATGAGCACCAGCCCAACGATGGCATTAGCATGCCACTGATAGCCTTCATAAATGGTAGACAGCGTCAGCGCCACCAGAGGGAACAGCAGCGTGCTGTAGGCCGCGTTGCTGGCGCCGATACGCCCCACCAGAGTGAAATAGACGCCAAAGGCAATCACTGAACCGAACAGCGCGAGGTAGAACAGCGCTCCCATATAGCTCACCGTCCACTGCGGCGTAAAATCATCGCCGCGCAGCAGCGCCACAATGCCGATAACGATCGTGCCATAGAGCATCGCCCAGGCGTTAGTGGTCAATGTTTCCAGCCCCCGCCGCTGGTGGCGCAAGCTCAACATATTGCCCAGCGAAAAGCCGTAGGTACCCAGCGCGCTGAGCAAAATGCCCGCCAGTAGAGTACTGCTCATGCCCACTGCCTGCAGGTCGTGCCAGAAGAGTGTGATCATGCCAGCCAATCCGAGCAGGGCGGCAAAGTAAAAGCGCTTCGGCGGCGTCTGGCGAAAGAAAATAAAACTATTGATGGCGTTAAACAGCACCGCCATGGAGAAAATCACCGACTCCAGCCCGGTATTGATCCATTTTGCGGCGGAATAAAAACAGAGAAAGTTGAAACCAAACACGCAGCAGCCCTGCACCATGCAGAACAGGTGATCGCGCAACGCCAGCGGTCGCAGGCGGCGCAGACACAGCAAAATTGTCAGCATAGTGCCGCTGGCGATAGCGAAACGCCAGAAAATGGAGACGGCTTCAGGCACCGGCCCCTGCTGTAAAAAGATGGCAATCCAGGTGGTTCCCCAGATAACAACGACCAGCGTATAGAGCAGCGCGTTCATAGTTCCTCACAACGATAACAGCGATAGAAGGCGCAGTGTGACGCGTGCTGGCGGTCAGAGCTTGCAAGGAGTTGCGGTACACTTGCAAATTCTTGCGGTTTTTTTTATCCGCTGGGGCAGAAAGGTAGCATCCATGCGTGACAAGCCCTAGACTGGGTTTACCTATCATCGTGACTGAAATGTTAATGGCGCACACCTACGCGACGTTTGAGAGACTACAGAGCCAGAAGGCGATTCTGCGGGAGACCGTGGCGCTCAATTCCGGCATTCAGCTTGCCGCGTGGTATAACAAACGCGATACGCTGACGGTGCAAAGCGATCATCACACGCTGAGCCTGTATGTGGCTGATGGTTATGAAAGTTATCAGAAAACGCCGTACGGCTGGAAAAACGGCGGTGGGCCAAATCGCTTCTGCCTGATGCCCGAAGACAGTGAATCGACGTGGGATATTCGCGATGATCTGTCCTTTGTGCATCTTTATTGTACTGACGAGCACTTGCGTAAAGTCGGTGAGCAGGTGTGGGATCGCAGTCCGGCAACGATTACGCTGGATGAACAAATTTTTGGTGACGACCCCAAAATCACGCTGCTGTACCGCCAGTTTTTGCTTGGCTGCGACTGGCAGCAGCCGGCTAATCAGTTGACCCTCAGCAGCGCCAGCACGCTGCTGCTTACCCATTTGCTACAGAACTACGCTAATGTGCAGTGGCGTCTACCGATGGTCACGGGCGGGCTGGCTCCGGGCGTCCTGCGTAATACGCTCGATTTTATCGATGCGCATCTTGGCGATCCCTTAACGCTTGCGGAACTGGCTGCGCAAGCGACACTCAGCGAATACCACTTTGCTCGCATGTTCCGCCAGTCCGTAGGTTTAGCCCCGCATCAATACGTGATGCAGCGTCGGATGGACAAAGCGCAGCAGTTGGTGCGCCACACCGCGCTGCCGCTAACCGATATTGCGTTAAGCTGCGGCTTTAGCTCCGCCAGCCACTTCAGTAATCGCTTTAAAGCGGTGACCGGCGCCACGCCGTCGCAGCTACGCGCGGGCCTGGCGCGATAGCAGGGCAAAGCTGGCACCACCGATAACCAGTCCCCAAAACGCCGACCCAACCCCCGCCAGGGTGATACCGCTCGCCGTGACCAGAAACGTGACCATCGCGGCGTCGCGTTCATGTGCGGAAGTGAGTGCCTGGAACAGGCTGCCGCTCAGCGTACCCAGCAATGCCAGCCCGGCAAGCATTTGAATCCACACCACAGGTAAGGCTGCCATCAGCGCGGTGATTGAGCCACCAAATACGCCCGCCAGTAGATAGAAAACACCGGCAGCGGCGGCGGCAAGCCAGCGTTTCTGCGGGTCCGGATGTGCGTCCGGGCTTTGGCAAATAGCGGCGGTAATGGCGGCAATACACACGGAATAGACGCCAAAGGGGGCCAGCAGCAGCCCAAAGGCGCCGCTAATCACAATCAACGGCGACACCGGCACGCGATAGCCGGAGGCCTGAAGCGTGGCGAGACCGGGAGCGTTCTGCGAAGCCATGGTGACCAGAAAGAAAGGAATACCCACGCTGATCAGTTGCGTTAGCGAGAAATGGGGGGCAATAAATTGAGGCGCGACAAACCCTAGTGTGGATGTATTTGTGACAACGTCACCTTTTAGTAAGGCGACAATAATTCCCACCGCCAGCGCGGCAACCACGGCATAGCGCGGCGCGAGGGCCTTAAACAGCAGCCAGCTAACCAGCATACTGCCGCACAGCAACAGTTGCCCCTGTAGCGTGGCAAATGCCTGAAGACCAAAGCGCAGCAAGATTCCCGCCAGCATGGCAGCGGCCAGCGAATGGGGGATTAGCTTCATCAACCGGGCAAACCAACCGGTCAGCCCGCAAATGACAATCAGTGCGTTGGCGAAGATAAAGATGCCTACCGCATCATTGAGGGTGGCTCCCTGTAAACCAGCGACCAGCAGCGCAGCGCCGGGGGTTGACCAGGCGGTGAGAATAGGGACTTTGCGCCACAGCGTCAGTGCCAGCGTGCTGATCCCCATAGCCAGACCCAGCGCCGTCATCCAGCCGGAAATTTGTGCCGCGCTGGCGCCTGCGGCGGCGGCAGCTTGCCAGATAATGGCGGCAGAACTGGCATAGCCGACCAACACGGCAACAAATCCTGCCAGCAGAGTCGGGAAAGGAATAAAAGCTGAGCGCATGATGACCTCTTGTGCGTTATAGCGTCCGCCGTAATGTACCATCGTGCGTTATAGCGCACAATGGCTATGTATCCTGGACGTAAATAGCGCGCAGGTGAGGTATACTTTGGCGATAGAAAACATGGAGGCCGAATGAATATTGCGCAACATCTGGCGGCGACGCTTAAAAATTTGCGTCAGGAACGGGCATGGAGCCTGTCAAAGCTGGCAGAAGAAACCGGTGTATCCAAGGCGATGCTGGGGCAGATTGAACGTAATGAATCCAGCCCCACGGTGGCGACGCTGTGGAAAATCGCCACGGGCCTGAACGTCCCGTTTTCCGTTTTTATCACCCCGGCGGAAGCAGACGGCGAGCAGTCGTTCGACCCTCAACAGCAAGCGATGGTGGTGACGCCGATCTTTCCCTGGGATCCTGAACTGTGCTTTGACCATTTCTCGATCACACTGGCGCCGGGCGCACTAAGCGAATCGACTCCGCATGAAAAAGGGGTGATTGAACATGTGGTGGTGATCGGCGGCCAGTTGGATATGTGCATTCAGGGGGAATGGCGTCGCCTTGAGGCGGGAGAAGGGCTTCGGTTTGCGGGCGATCTCCCGCACGCTTATCGCAACAGCGGCGAGCAAACCGTGCATTTCCACTCTATTATTCATTACCCAAAAGAAAAAGCCGCAGGCAGGCCTGCGGCAAATCACGACAATGAACCATAACGTGGCCGTTACGAGGAAAGTCCGGAATACGGGGCTGACTCTAACCTATTGATGATGCAAGCGGAAATGACCATTTCGGCAATAGGTTGCCGAAATTCAGCTAACCGCGGCGCAGAAGCGATGGAAACTGTTTTCGTCTATCGCAGCTTCTGGCTACAATAGCCGCCATTTTGTGACCCTACTGGATAACTCCGACTGTATGCGCCAGCAAAACGCTCATCTTGAACTTCTTAGCCCGGCACGCGATACGGCAATTGCCCGCGAAGCCATTCTGCACGGCGCTGATGCCGTTTATATTGGCGGCCCCGGTTTTGGCGCACGCCATAACGCCAGCAATAGCTTGCAGGATATCGCCGAACTGGTGCCGTTTGCCCATCGCTTTGGCGCCAAAATTTTTATTACGCTAAATACCATTCTGCATGATGATGAGCTGGAACCGGCGCAAAAGCTGATTACCAACCTGTATGACGCGGGCGTTGATGCGCTGATCGTGCAGGATATGGGAATTTTGCAGCTGGATATTCCCCCCATTGAGCTCCACGCCAGTACGCAATGTGATATCCGCAGCGTAGAAAAGGCTAAATTTCTCTCCGACGTCGGATTTAGTCAGATCGTGCTGGCGCGCGAACTGAATCTTCAGCAGATCAGAGCGATTCACGAGGCCACCGACGCCACCATCGAGTTCTTTATCCACGGCGCGCTGTGCGTGGCTTATTCCGGCCAGTGTAATATCTCGCATGCCCAGACCGGGCGTAGCGCCAACCGCGGTGATTGCTCTCAGGCCTGTCGACTGCCGTATACCCTGAAAGATGATCAGGGGCGCGTGGTCGCCTTTGAAAAACACCTGCTGTCGATGAAAGACAACGATCAGACCGCCAACCTTGGCGCGCTGATTGATGCGGGCGTGCGCTCCTTCAAGATTGAAGGCCGCTACAAAGATATGAGCTACGTGAAGAACATCACCGCCCATTACCGCCAGATGCTCGACGCCATTATTGAAGAACGCGGTGATTTAGCCCGCGCGTCTGCTGGTCGTACCGAGCATTTCTTTGTTCCGTCGACCGATAAAACCTTCCATCGCGGCAGCACGGACTACTTCGTCAACCAGCGGCAGATGAACATCGGCGCCTTCGACTCACCGAAGTTTGTTGGTCTGCCAGTGGGCGAAGTGCTGAAGGTCAACAAAGAGACGTTGGATGTTGAGGTGAGCGAACCGCTGGCGAACGGCGATGGCCTGAATGTGCTGATCAAACGTGAAGTCGTCGGTTTTCGTGCCAATACGGTGGAAAAAATCGGCGAAAATCGCTATCGCGTTTGGCCGAACGAAATGCCGGCGGACCTGCATAAGGCGCGACCGCATCAGGTGCTGAACCGTAACCTCGACCATAACTGGCAGCAGGCGCTGCTGAAAACTTCCAGCGAGCGTCGTATCGCAGTGGATATCGAGCTTTCCGGTTGGCAGGAACAGCTGGTGCTGACGCTGACCAGTGAAGATGGCGTCACGGTGACCCATACCTTAGACGGCGAGTTTGCGACGGCGAACAACGCTGAAAAAGCGCTCAGCCAGCTGCATGACGGCGTCGCTAAACTCGGGCAAACGCTGTACTACGCGCGGAACGTTGATGTGATGCTGCCGGAAGCGTTATTTGTCCCCAACAGCCAGCTCAACCAATTACGCCGTGAAACCGTCGATTTGCTCGATCGGGCGCGTCTCAACGCCTATGTTCGCGGTAGCCGTAAAGCCGTCGCCAGCCCGGCACCGGTTTATCCGGAAAGCCATCTCAGCTTCCTGGCGAACGTCTACAACCATAAAGCGCGCGAGTTTTATCACCGCTATGGCGTGCAGCTGATCGATGCCGCGTATGAAGCGCATGAAGAGAAGGGCGATGTCCCGGTGATGATCACCAAGCACTGCCTACGTTTTGCGTTCAATCTGTGTCCGAAGCAGGCAAAAGGATCGATTAAAAGCTGGAAGGCGACGCCGATGCAGCTGATTAACGGTGATGAAGTGCTGACGCTGAAGTTTGATTGTCGCCCATGTGAAATGCACGTGATTGGCAAAATCAAAAACCACATATTGAAAATGCCCTTGCCGGGGAGCGTGGTGGCGTCGGTAAGCCCTGACGATCTGCTGAAAACGCTGCCAAAGCGTAAAAACGCACCTTTGTAGTCCGGCAGCGAGAAGCAACATAAGAGAGATAGGCCGGAAAGCCATTACGCTTTCCGGCCTTTTTTCACTCGTTATGGCGGACGTTTGGGTATAGAGCGACGAAAATGTGCCGGGTATTCTCTCAGGATTTAAAACCGGCAGCGGTCATCAGTAAGCGGAATAAACTCCCCACCATCGCCAGCGCCAGTACGCTGCCGCCCCACAGCGCAACCAGCCAGAATATTCGCGACATCCAGCGATTTTTCATCAGTGGTACCCCTCATTCTGCGGCACTTTGCCGCGGAAAACGTAGTAACTCCAGAAGGTGTACACCAGAATTACCGGAATGATAAATATCGCGCCAATCAGCATAAATTCCTGGCTTTGCACCGGCGCGGCAGCCTGCCACAAGGTGATAGACGGTGGAATAATCGCAGGCCAGATACTGATGCCGAGCCCGCTAAAGCCGAGAAAGATGAGTGCCAGCGTCAGAATAAACGGTGGCACGTGGCTTTCCGGTTGCCCCAGATGGCGCCACAGCAGCGCGCTGACGGCGAGTACCAGCAGCGGTACGGGCAGCAAATAATAGAGATTGGGCAAGCTGAACCAGCGCGTGGCGATGGATGAATGCAGCAGCGGGGTCCACAGGCTGATGCAAGCGATCACGGCCAGCAGCGCCAGCAGCAGCCCGCGCGCGGCGCGTCGCATACAGGCTTGCAGCGCGTCTTCGCTTTTCATCACCAGCCAGCTGGCACCCAGCAGCGCGTAAGCGATAACCAGCCCAACGCCACAAAACAGTGTAAATGGCGTCAGCCAGTCGAAAGCGCCGCCGCTGTAAGCGCGGTCGGTGACCTGGAAACCGTTGATTACCGCACCCACGACGATCCCCTGGCAGAAGGTCGCCAGAATGGAACCGCCCATAAACGCCTTGTCCCAGAACGGGCGATGAGAGGGCGTGGCGTTAAAGCGAAACTCGAAGGCGACGCCACGAAATATCAGCCCCACCAGCATGAGGGAGAGCGGGATCGTTAACGCGTCGATGATCACCGCGTAGGCCAACGGAAACGCGCCGAATAATCCTGCGCCGCCGAGTACCAGCCAGGTTTCGTTGCCATCCCACACCGGGGCCACGCTGTTCACCATGACATCTCGCTCCTGGGCCGTTTTGGTGAAGGGGAACAGAATGCCGATCCCTAAGTCGAAGCCATCCATCACGATATACATCAGGGTGGCAAAAACGATAATCACAAACCAGATAATGGACAGATCGAGGCTCATGCGCGCTCCTCCTTAGATTGTTGTTGCTCAATAGCGGCAGAGAGCGGACGTGCTGGCGTACCGTGTGGTTCAGGGGTAAAGGGCTGCGGCCCTTTGCGAATCAGACGCACCATGTAGCTGTAGCCCACGCCAAAGACCGAGCTGTACACCACGAAGAAGGTCACCAGGCTGATGCTCATATGCAGGTCACCGTGTGCGGAAACCGCGTCTGCTGTGCGTTGCAAACCATAAACTACCCACGGCTGGCGGCCCACTTCCGTGGTCACCCAGCCGGCGAGGATCGCCACCAGACCGGATGGTCCCATCAGCAGTGCAAACCACAGGAACGGACGCGAGGTATAGAGGGTCTGCTTCTTGCGCAGCCACAGCGCGACAACGCCGAGCAGCAGCATCAGCATGCCCAACCCGGCCATGATGCGGAACGACCAGAAGACGATTGTCGAGTTTGGCCGGTCTTCTTTGGCAAACTCCTTCAACGCAGGAACCTGTTTGTGCAGACTATGGGTGAGGATCAGGCTGCCGAGCGCGGGGATCTCCAGCCCATAACGGGTACGTTCCTGTTCCATATCCGGCCAGCCGAACAGCAGTAGCGGCGTCGGTTCTCCCGGCGGGTTCTCCCAGTGGCCTTCAATGGCGGCAATTTTCGCCGGCTGATGTTTGAGGGTGTTAAGACCGTGCATATCGCCGACCATCGCCTGAATGGGGGCGACAATGAGCGTCATCCACAATGACATGGAAAACATGACGCGTATGGCAGGCGACGTGTTGCCGCGCAGCAGATGCCAGGCCGCCGACGCCCCAACGAACAGCGCGCTGCTCAGGAACGCGGCGATAGACATATGCAGGAGTCGATATGGGAAGGATGGGTTGAACACCACCGCGAACCAGTCAACCGGAACAACCTGACCGTTGACGATTTCATACCCCTGCGGGGTCTGCATCCAGCTGTTGGAGGCGAGGATCCAGAAGGTAGAGATGATCGTTCCGAGGGCGACCATGCAGGTGGCAAAAAAGTGCAGGCCCGGCCCGACGCGCTTCCAGCCGAACAGCATGACGCCAAGAAAACCCGCCTCAAGGAAGAAAGCGGTCAGCACCTCGTAGGTCAGTAACGGGCCGGTAATACTGCCCGCAAACTGCGAGAAGCCGCTCCAGTTAGTGCCAAACTGATAGGCCATGACCAGGCCAGAAACGACCCCCATGCCGAAGTTAACGGCGAAGATCTTTGACCAGAACTGGTACAGCGAGCGCCAGACTGGGTTGCGGGTTTTAAGCCATAGCCCTTCCAGCACCGCCAGATAGCTTGCCAGGCCAATCGTGATGGCGGGGAAGATGATGTGAAACGAAACGGTAAAGGCAAATTGAATTCGCGCGAGGTGAAACGCATCAAGACCGAACATGCTGACTCCGGGGGAATAAATATCTCCCGGCGATTGTACGAAGCTTGTGGTTTGGGTTGCAGAAACAGTCTGGGTGTTTTAATTGATAACAGTTTACTGATGCTAATGACGTTATGTTATGTAAACCCGCTGGGCGTTCACTGTTTGAAACTCATATCAGTTACATAAAAATGCATTTTTTTTAACGCTGATATAAAATGCTGGTAAGACAGAGTTAGCGGAATTGATCATGAAAAAGTACCAGCGTCTTGCTGCGCAAATGACGGAACAGATCGCCCACGGGGTATGGCAACCGGGTGATAAGCTGCCTTCGCTACGCGAGCAGGTGGTCAACAGTGGGATGAGTTTTATGACGGTCAGTCATGCTTATCAACTGCTGGAGAGCCAGGGCAGAATCGTCGCGCGCCCGCAGTCTGGTTACTATGTCGCGCCACACCCTGTTTCACCGCGTGCCGCGGCCTCTGCGCCACAGGTCATGCCTGATAACGCCGTCGACATTAACACCTATATTTTCGAGGTCCTGCAGGCCAGCCGCAACGCGGCGGTGCTGCCGTTTGCCTCGGCGTTTCCTGACCCGCGTCTTTTTCCATTGCCGCAGCTGAACCGCTCACTGGCTCAGGTAAGTAAAACCGCGACGGCCATGAGCGTGATTGAAAACCTGCCGCCGGGTAACGATGAACTGCGACATGCAATTGCACGTCGCTACGCATTACAGGGAATGACCATTTCGCCGGATGAGATTGTCATTACCGCCGGGGCGCTGGAGGCGCTAAACCTGAGCCTGCAGGCGGTCACGGAGCCCGGCGACTGGGTTATCGTGGAGAACCCGTGTTTTTACGGCGCGTTACAGGCGTTAGAGCGGCTGAAGCTAAAGGCGCTTTCGATAGCGACCGATGTGAAAGAGGGGATCGATCTCGATGCGCTGGTACAGGCGTTGCAACATTATCCGGTAAAGGCCTGCTGGCTGATGACCAACAGCCAGAATCCACTGGGCTTTACGCTGACGCCGGAGAAAAAGGCGCGACTGATTGAGATCCTCACTGCGTATAACGTCACGCTGATTGAAGATGATGTCTACAGCGAACTCTATTTTGGCCGCGAAAAGCCGTTGCCCGCAAAGGCATGGGACAAGCAGGATATGACGCTGCACTGTAGCTCGTTTTCTAAGTGTCTGGTGCCGGGGTTCCGCATCGGTTGGGTTGCGGCGGGCAAGCACGCTCGCCGCATTCAGCATTTACAACTGATGAGTACGCTTTCCACCAGTTCGCCAATGCAGCTGGCGCTGGTCGATTATCTGGCGACCAAGCGTTATGACGCGCATCTGCGCCGCCTGCGTCGTCAGCTAGCGGAACGGAAACAGATGGCGTGGCAGTCGCTGATGCGTTCACTCCCGTCTGAAGTGCGTATTCATCACAATGACAGCGGCTATTTTCTCTGGCTGGAACTGCCGGCGGGAATGGATGCTGGAACGTTAAGCACACGCGCGCTGGAACATCAGATCAGCATTGCGCCGGGCAAAATGTTTTCAACGACTGACAACTGGGCGTCATTCTTTCGCTTTAATACCGCCTGGGGCTGGGGAGAAAGAGAAGACCATGCGGTGGAAACCCTCGGTAAACTTATTCGCCAGATGCTGAATTAATCACAAACGCTTATTCCAGATTATCCCCTTAATAATATTCATGCTAATTAAGGGGATATTTCATTGCACCGGTCATAGGAAATACGCATAGCGCTCCTGGCTGGTAACTCCTTGTCTATAATCCATATTATCAGCATCAATTCATTCATTTTGCGGAATGCGCCCTTTGTCACAACCTGTGCAAATTTTTATCTGCGGCGCAGGTGAGTGCCTTAGTGACGTCTATTTTTAAACAGGGAGATATTTTTAACGGCACGGCTGCCGCTCCATTTCATTGTGACAGGAGTAAAAACTTTATGAGCAAGAAATTTGCCCACAGCAGCCTGTGCGCGTTGGTCGTGACGATCGCCACGGCCCACGCCGCCGAACCGCCGACATCGCTGGGAAAGGGGGAAGGGCGGCTGGATATTATTGCCTGGCCGGGGTATGTCGAACGTGGTCAGACCGACAAACAGTATGACTGGGTGACCGCGTTCGAAAAAGAGAGCGGCTGTCAGGTGAACGTCAAAACGGCGGCTACCTCGGACGAAATGGTCAGCCTGATGGCAAAAGGCGGCTATGACCTGGTCACCGCATCCGGTGATGCCTCGCTACGCCTGATTATGGGCAAACGCGTGCAACCGATTAATACCGCGCTTATCGAAAACTGGAAAACGCTTGACCCGAGGCTCGCCAAAGGCGCCTGGTTTAACGTTGACGGAAAAGTCTACGGTACGCCCTATCAGTGGGGACCAAACCTGCTGATGTACAACACCAAAACGTTTCCTACGCCGCCAGACTCCTGGAGCGTGGTCTTTGTGAAGCAGGATCTACCGGATGGCAAGACGAATCAGGGGCGCGTGCAGGCTTATGATGGCCCGATTTACATTGCCGATGCGGCGCTGTTTGTCAAAGCGACGCAGCCGCAGCTGGGGATTAGCGATCCTTACCAGCTCACTGAAGAACAATATCAGGCCGTGCTTAAGGTCCTGCGCGATCAGCATGCCTTGATTCACCGCTACTGGCACGATACCACGGTGCAAATGAGCGACTTTAAAAACGAAGGCGTGGTCGCGTCCAGCGCCTGGCCGTATCAAGCTAACGGCCTGAAAGGCGAAGGTCAGCCGATTGCCACGGTGTTCCCGAAGGAGGGCGTGACCGGGTGGGCGGATACCACCATGCTCCATGCTGACGCTAAACATCCGGTCTGTGCCTACAAATGGATGAACTGGTCGTTAACGCCAAAAGTCCAGGGAGATGTCGCGGCCTGGTTTGGCTCGCTGCCGGTGGTGGCTGAAGGATGTAAAGCCAGTACGTTGCTCGGCGACAAAGGTTGTGAAACCAATGGCTACAGCTTCTTCGACAAGATTGCCTTCTGGAAAACCCCGATTGCTGAAGGCGGCAAATATGTCCCCTATAGCCGCTGGACGCAGGACTACATTGCGATTATGGGCGGTCGTTAATCAGTCGGGAGCTCATCATGACCTATGCAGTAGAGTTTCATGACGTCTCGCGGTTTTATGGCGACGTTCGGGCGGTGGATGGGGTGAGTATTGCCATCCATGACGGCGAGTTCTTTTCTATGCTGGGGCCGTCAGGCTCCGGCAAAACCACCTGCCTGCGCCTGATTGCCGGGTTTGAACAACTGTCCGGCGGCGCGATTTCGATTTTTGGACGCCATGCCAGCGAACTTCCCCCGTGGGAGCGTGACGTCAATACCGTTTTTCAGGATTACGCGCTGTTTCCGCATATGTCAGTGCTCGATAACGTTGCCTACGGACTCATGGTTAAAGGGGTGGGCAAGAAAGAGCGACAGACTAAAGCCGCGCAGGCGCTAGAAAAGGTGGCGCTGGGGTTTGTCGCGATGCGAAAACCCTCGCAGCTTTCCGGCGGCCAGCGTCAGCGGGTGGCGATCGCCCGTGCGCTGGTGAATGAACCGCGTGTGCTGCTGCTTGATGAGCCGCTGGGCGCGCTGGATCTTAAGCTGCGTGAACAGATGCAGTTCGAACTGAAAAAGCTCCAGCAGGAGCTTGGCATCACCTTTATCTTCGTGACTCACGATCAGGGCGAAGCGTTGTCGATGTCCGACCGGGTGGCGGTGTTTAACAGCGGGCGCATTGAACAGGTCGATACGCCGCGCGCGTTGTATCTGCGGCCACGTACGCCGTTTGTGGCCAGCTTTGTGGGGACGTCGAACGTGTTTAATCCGGCTATGGCCGAAACGTTGTGCGGCATGAGCGGAAACTGGGCACTGCGCCCTGAACATATTCGCCTGAATGAAGGTGGTGAAGTAGAGGTGAAAGGCCGGGTGCAGGCGGTGCAGTATCAAGGCGCGGCGACGCGCTATGAATTGCTGTTGGAAAGCGGCGATCGGCTGCTGGTCAGCCAGCCAAACTTCTCCGTCGGGCTAAATGCTGAAGGGCCAACTGTCGGCGGCGAAGTACTGGCTTCGTGGCCGCGAGATGCCATGGTGGCGTTGGATGGAGGGAGGTGAATGGAGATGAGCATGTCCCCTGTTCCTCCTGCCCGCAATGCCGGGAAAATATCCGGTCTGTTCTGGCGTAAGCCGATGTTAGGGCTGTTCCTGTTGCTGCTCGGGCCGCTGATGTGGTTTGGCATCGTCTATTTTGGCTCACTGCTCACGCTGTTGTGGCAGGGCTTCTACACTTTCGATGACTTCACCATGTCGGTCACGCCTACGCTCACGCTGGCAAACCTCTATGCGCTATTTAACCCAGCCAACTACGATATCATTCTACGAACGCTGGTTATGGCGCTGGCGGTAACCGTCGCCAGTGCGCTGCTGGCCTTTCCGATGGCGTGGTATATGGCGCGCTATACCCGCGGTAAACAGAAGGCCTTCTTTTACGTGGCGGTGATGCTGCCGATGTGGGCCAGCTATATTGTGAAAGCCTACGCATGGACACTACTGCTGGCGAAGGACGGCGTCGCGCAGTGGTTCCTTAGCCATCTGGGCTTGCAGCCGGTACTGGTGGCTGTGCTGACGCTACCGGGGATCGGGGGGAATACACTCTCAACGTCCGGGTTGGGGCGCTTTCTGGTGTTCGTTTATATCTGGCTGCCCTTTATGATCCTGCCTGTACAGGCTGCGCTGGAGCGCATTCCCGGCTCGCTGCTGCAGGCTTCAGCGGACCTTGGCGCGCTGCCGCGCCAGACTTTTCGCCATGTGGTATTGCCGCTGGCGATTCCGGGGATTGCCGCGGGGTCGATTTTCACTTTCTCGCTAACCCTTGGAGACTTTATCGTCCCGCAGCTGGTGGGGCCTCCGGGGTATTTTATCGGCAATATGGTTTATTCCCAGCAGGGCGCGATCGGCAATATGCCGATGGCGGCGGCATTTACCCTTGTTCCCATCGTGCTGATTGCCCTCTATCTGGCGTTCGTGAAACGTCTGGGAGCGTTTGATGCACTCTGATCGCGCACCGTGGTTTCTCAAAATCGCCGCCTGTGGCGGTGTGATTTTTCTCCATTTTCCGTTGGTGATTATTGCGCTATACGCGTTCAACACCGAAGACGCCGCCTTCAGCTTTCCGCCGCAGGGCCTGACGCTGCGCTGGTTTAGCGAAGCGGCAGGGCGCAGCGATATCTACGAGGCCGTGACACTGTCACTTAAAATAGCCACCCTGTCGACGGCGATTGCGCTGGTACTTGGCACGCTTGCTGCAGCAGCGCTCTGGCGGCGGGATTTCTTTGGTAAAAGCGCGATATCGCTGTTGCTGCTCCTTCCCATCGCTTTACCCGGCATTGTCACGGGGCTGGCGCTGCTGACGGCGTTTAAGACGGTGAATCTGGAGCCGGGGCTGCTCACTATCGTGATTGGTCACGCGACCTTTTGCGTGGTGGTGGTTTTTAACAACGTGATTGCCCGCTTTCGCCGTACATCATGGAGCCTGGTGGAGGCGTCAATGGATCTCGGCGCCAACGGCTGGCAAACCTTCCGCCATGTGGTGCTGCCGAACCTTGGCTCGGCGCTGCTGGCAGGAGGCATGCTGGCGTTTGCGCTGTCGTTTGATGAAATTATCGTCACCACGTTTACCGCAGGCCACGAGCGTACGTTGCCGCTGTGGTTGCTGAACCAATTGGGCCGACCACGCGATGTGCCGGTGACCAACGTGGTAGCACTGCTGGTGATGGTGCTGACGATGATACCGATTTTAGGGGCGTGGTGGCTGACGCGCGAAGACGAAACAGCCGCTGGCGGTGGGACGACATTTAACTAAAACAGGATCATGCTATGCAACATAAGTTACTGATTAACGGTGAACTGGTGGCCGGTGAAGGCGACGCGCAGCCGGTCTATAACCCGGCGACGGGCGAGATCCTGCTGACGATTACCGAGGCTTCGGCCACGCAGGTTGACGCGGCGGTGAATGCCGCCGACCGCGCATTTGTTCAGTGGGGGCAAACGACGCCGAAACAGCGGTCGGAGTGCTTATTAAAACTGGCAGACGTTATTGAAGCGCACGTAGAAACCTTCGCCCGGCTCGAATCGCTCAACTGTGGCAAGCCGTTGCACTGCGTGGTGAACGACGAAATCCCAGCGGTGGTGGATGTGTTCCGCTTCTTCGCCGGTGCAGCGCGCTGCCTGAACGGGCTGGCTGCCGGGGAGTATCTGGAAGGCCATACCTCAATGATTCGCCGGGATCCGATTGGCGTGGTGGCGTCGATCGCGCCGTGGAACTATCCGCTAATGATGGCAGCGTGGAAGCTGGCTCCGGCGCTGGCGGCGGGTAACTGCGTGGTGCTGAAACCTTCTGAGATCACGCCGCTCACGGTGCTGACGCTGGCTGAGCTGGCGAAAGATATCTTCCCGGCAGGTGTACTGAACGTGCTGTTTGGTCGCGGCCAAACCGTGGGCGATCCGCTCACCGGGCATGCGAAGGTGCGGATGGTTTCGCTGACGGGCTCGATTGCCACCGGCGAGCATATTCTGGCGCACACGGCGTCCTCGATTAAGCGCACGCATATGGAACTGGGTGGGAAAGCGCCGGTGATCGTTTTTGATGATGCCGATATTGATGCGGTTATTGAGGGGGTCAGAACCTTTGGTTTCTATAACGCCGGGCAGGATTGTACCGCCGCCTGTCGTATCTACGCGCAGCGGGGCGTTTACGACCGGCTGGTCGCCAGACTTGGCGCGGCGGTGGCAAGCCTGAAGGTGGGGGCGCCGGAAGATGAGAGCACCGAACTGGGGCCGTTGAGCTCCCAGGCACACCTCACGCGCGTTAGCGATGCCGTCGCGCGCGCCAAAGCCTTACCGCACGTCAAAGTGGTAACCGGCGGTGAAAAGGTGGCGGGGAAAGGGTTCTATTTCCAGCCAACGCTGCTGGCGGGCGCTCACCAGGAGGATGATATCGTCCAACGTGAAGTGTTTGGCCCGGTTGTCAGCGTGACCGTCTTTGACAGTGAAGAGCAGGTGCTGGCGTGGGCTAACGATTCGCAATATGGGCTGGCTTCATCGGTGTGGACGCAGGATGTTGGCCGCGCGCATCGCTTGAGCGCGCGCTTGCAGTACGGCTGCACCTGGGTCAATACCCACTTTATGCTGGTCAGTGAAATGCCGCATGGTGGGCAAAAACTGTCAGGCTACGGCAAGGATATGTCGATGTACGCTCTCGAGGATTATACCGTGGTGCGGCATGTGATGATTAAGCACTGATTACTCCCTTTGCGGTAGGGGAAAAACCTGCCGCGCCGCGCGGCAGTTTTGACATGCCCGGAGCAACGTGCGAGGATCCGCGCCGTTGTAAAACCGGGCATAGTCAGAGAGATGAAAAAGAGTATTGTGTGCAGTGCCGTCGCCGCGGCGGCCTTAATGGGTACAGGCATTTATTATTCAGCAGGCCGCATTGCCGCCTGTGATGGCGATATCCACGTAACAGCGGCTTGCCTGGCTGAAGCCTGGGATGCCGAAAAAGTGAATTTAATTCCGCAGTACGATCCAAATCATTATGTAAGCGATCCGACCACCGACAGCATTTTTGCCGCCTCCAAACCAAAACGCTAAGTGTAAGCTGAATCACAGCATGAAAAACTAAATCGGCGTACCGTGACTTTAGTTTTAATCGTTCACGCAGTTAATTTATCTGGAGATAGATCTGCGTGAACTGAATAGCCTCACGCGAAAAGCGGCGAAAAACTTGATGTACGTCAAAAAACGTAGCGTATTGCGCCGCTTTAACGATCAATGGTAAGGACTCAATTGGTGACGCTGTACCAACATATGCTCATTTTTTACGCCATCATGGCGGTTATTTGCGCCGGAATTACCTGGTTTCTCACCAAAGAAAGCACCTCAATCCGACTGATTGCCACTTTTTTAATCGGCGCAACGTGGCCGTTCAGTTTTCCCGTTGCGCTGCTGCTGTCGCTATTTTGATGGCTATTTACTGAGATCGCTGAGCAAAATAGCGATGCTTTTACCGCCTTCGGTCTGCTCCAGCGCGATTTTCACGATAATGGTGAGCGGCACGGACAGCAGCATACCGACCGGACCCAGCAGCCAGCCCCAGAATATTAACGATAAGAACACCACCAGCGTGGAGAGCCCCAGGCCGCGTCCCATGATGCGGGGCTCGAGAATGTTGCCAAAGACGAGATTTATCACCAGATACCCCGCAAGTACGATAAGCGCATCGTAAAAGCCGCTAAAGACCAGAACCTGCAAAATAGGTGGGATCGCCGCCAGCACCGAGCCAATATTCGGAATATAGTTGAGCGCAAAGGCCAGCAGCCCCCAGATAAAGGCAAAACGGACGCCCAGTAGCTCCAGCATGCCCCATACAACCAGACCCGTTACCAGGCTAATCGCCGTTTTCAGCACCAGATAGTGCGATACGCTGTCCAGCCCTCGCTGAATCGCCGCCATTCCCTCTACCGGACGGGACATGACCTGCTGAAGTTTCGCCGGTAGCTGTGGCACTTCCAGCAGCATAAACACCACCGTCAGCAGCAGCAGAAAAATAGACGACATCGCGTTCGAGAGTTGGGTCAGTAGGCGTGAAACCAATGTCATGGCGGCATTGGGGTCAATGTATTTAATCAGTTCTTCAGGGCTGACGCTGATACCAAATCGCTGCATCCACGGCTGCAGATTATAGATCGGTACCGCCAGTGACGAGCGGTACTGAGGCAGCGTGCGCGTCAGTTCGTTGAGTGATGTGCCGAGTGAGGCCAGTAATAGTACGGCCAGCAGAATAATCACGACAATCAGTAGCGAGATGCCGAGCACGCGCGGTACGCGGCAGCGCACCAACAGCTGAACAACTGGGTTGAGCACCACGGCGATAAACAGCGCCAGCACGAAGGGGACGATGATCTCCGCAGCAAAACGGATCCCCGTCAGAATGATAACCAGCATGCCGAGCATGATGACGATTTTTAATCCATTAAGCGTGATGATCGGCCTGGACATGATAGCTCCTGCTATAAACTCTGCTGATTATGATAATTGCGAATTGGCTTATAATAAATGAATGTACATCAAACAACATCCGTAAAGATTTGAAAACATTTTGAGATACTTCGACAACTGTGTTAGAAATTAGCTGTGTTTAACTACTGAGGACAATTTTAATCCGCAATGATGAGAAGCAATACCGCGGATAATTGTAATTTTATGGACAATATGTTCAGGACGTACATTTCTACTCAATTCACTGTTTTCCCTTCTTTTTCTGCCTTCTGCGGTGAGCACCACTGGCGCAACGCGCTGTAGTCCTTTTCTTCGTTTGAGCTAAATTTTAATCATTTTATTTCGGTTTGCGCTACGTCGCGAACTGCAACGGATTATATTCTCATGCAGGAGAAGGACCATGTTTTACTGGATTTTATTAGCCCTGGCTATTGTGGCCGAAATTACAGGTACGCTGTCTATGAAATGGGCAAGCGTAAGCGATGGTAATACCGGCTTTATTTTAATGCTGGTGATGATCTCACTGTCTTATATTTTTCTTTCGTTCGCGGTTAAGAAAATCGCCCTCGGTGTCGCCTACGCGCTTTGGGAAGGTATCGGTATTGTGCTGATTACGCTTTTCAGCGTCCTGGTCTTTGACGAAAGTCTGACGGTGATGAAAGCGGCGGGTCTGGCAACGCTTATCGCCGGGATTGTGTTGATCAAATCGGGTACGCGTAAAGCGCCGAAGAAAAGCGTTATGATCAATAACGAGGTGAATCATGCTTAAGTTCGAATTGATTCACGGCCTCTGGTTGGCAGGTTCCATCGTACTTGAAATTGTCGCTAATATTTTCCTGAAATTCTCTGACGGTTTCCGTAACAAACTGTACGGACTCCTCTCACTGGCCGCCGTGCTGGCCGCGTTTAGCGCCTTGTCGCAGGCGGTGAAGGGCATTGACCTGTCGGTTGCCTACGCTATCTGGGGGGGCTTCGGCGTAGCGGCCACTCTGGCGGCGGGGTGGATCCTCTTTGGTCAGCGCCTGAATAATAAGGGCTGGGTTGGACTTGGCCTGCTGTTGATCGGTATGGTGATGATTAAACTCGCTTGATGTGATAGCTGCCCGGGAAATCGGGCAGCGAAATTTATGGCCTGTATTACGCTTGTAACAAAGGGTTTCTTTGTGACTGCGAGGGTGGGGCATGTTTAATCCGTCACGCTGGCGTAATATTGCCACGGCCAGAACGCTGTTCGTGATGATCTTTTTAGCAGGCGTTGGCCTGATCTTTTCTATTATTTCACTGCTTTACCTGTCGCAGAATTTAATCAGTAGCAAAACTAACGATATTGATGCCCGCCGTTCCGCACTTTCTGTTGATGGGGCCCTTCAGACATCCATTAACCGCGTGCTCTCACTCGTTACCGACAACTCTATCTGGGACGACGCCGTCCGTCAGGTTTATGCGCCGCAGCTGGACACCACGTGGCTGTATAATACCTGGGGAGCAGGCTTCAAAATCAATAATCTCTACGATGGCACATTCGTCCTGGATGAAAACTATCGTGTTCTCTGGGGCTCGTTTCATAGCTCACCGTTTAATGAACATAATCTCGATTTCTTTGGTGAGGGGCTGGAAGCACTTATTAGTCAAAATGAGGATGCGCTGCGTCGGGGGAGCAATGTTTTTGCCGTCATAACCCAGACGCGAGCGGGGATTGCCTTTGTCGGGATCGGGCTGATTCGCCCTATGGTTGGACGTTTACAGGTGTACGACGCGACGCGGCGTTATCTGGTGATCACCCGGCATATCAATCCTGGATTACTCAACAATCTGGGAAATACGTTCCAGATTGAAAAACTGACGTTGGGTACTGCGCCGCAGAACCAATACAACATTCCGGTGCGAACCTCTGGGGGGAAGGTGGTGGGCTGGCTTGATTGGCAGCTCAGGCAGCCTGGGGCTGAGGCTGCCAGCGCCGCATCACCGCAAATTCGTGAAATTGTGCTGCTTGCGACCGGGTTAATTCTGCTGTTTATTCTGCTGAGCAGCTTAGGCTTGTGGAAGCTGGCGCGCGGGGAACGCCAGGCGCGAGAAATTGCGTTGACCGACTGGTTGAGCCATCTGCCCAACCGCCGTGCGCTGATTGAACAGCTGGAGCGCATCAGCCAGCGTGGCGATCGCGACGTGAAAACGGTGGTGTTTATCGATCTTGATGGCTTTAAAGATGTTAATGACATTCATGGCCATGATGTCGGCGATATTCTGATTATTCGTATCGCCGCCATGCTACAAACGCTGGTGCCTGGCGGCGGAATGCTGGCGCGCATGGGAGGCGATGAGTTTGCGATGACCGTGGGCGGTGAGCACTCAGAAGCGCGCGCGGCAGCCTTTGCGGAAAGCGTGCTGGATTACCTTAATGCGCCAATCCGTATCGATGGCCGTACGTTGCACATCAGCGCCAGCATAGGCATCGCCAGCGGAAAATTGCAGCTGAACTCCAGCTCTGAGCTTTTCCGCCAGGCAGATATCGCCATGTATCACTCGAAGATCACCGGCAAAGGGCGCATTACCCACTATGACGCTGAACTTAACAGCGCGCGTGAATACCAGGTCGCTATCGAGAATGACATTCGCCACGGGCTGGAAAACAATGAGTTTGAAGTCTGGTATCAGCCGATCGTCTGCGCGCGGACGCAGGTGATGATTGGCGTTGAAGCGCTGGTGCGCTGGCCGCGACGGAAGAAAGGCGAGCTGATGCCTGATGCGTTTATTGCTGTCGCTGAAACCAGCGGGCTTATCTATGCGCTCGGGCAGTTTGTATTGGCTCGCGCGTGTCACGATCTGCTGGCACACAACGATCTTAAGCTCTCGGTTAATATTTCGCCGGCGCAATTCCGCGACCCTGAGTTTGAAAATAAGGTTTCCAGCGTGCTGAAATCATCTGGTTTTCCGCCGTCCAGGCTACAGCTTGAGGTTACCGAGACCTACGTGCTCGAAAAACCGGAACGCGCGCGTGCGGCAATCGCGAATCTGAAAGCGCTGGGTACCGCCGTTGCGCTGGATGATTTTGGTACCGGTTACTCCAGCATTGGCTATTTGCGGCGCTTCAATTTCGACACCATTAAAATTGATAAATCGCTGGCCGGGCTGGTGGATGACGACGATCAGGCTGCTGCTCTGGTGGGGGGCACGATTCGGATTGCCAGCGCGCTAGGCATGACGGTGATTGCCGAAGGCGTCGAAACGGAGAGACAGATGAAGCTGCTGCGGTTGGCGGGTTGCGATCAGCTTCAGGGATTCTATTTCAGCGAGCCGATGCCGTTATCTTCGCTGCTGGCGTTGCGTCACCAGCAGCTTCAGAGTTAATTGTCGGCGGCGAGCGCTTCCAGCTTGTCGCGAAAACCGGTGACGGCGATGGCGCGGTTGTCGGCACGCCAGCGATCTTTGGCCGCCGGTGCTGAGCTTTGTACCGCAATCAGTTGCCAGCCGGCGTCGGTTTTCAACAGCAGCGGTGAGCCGCTATCACCCGGCAGCGTATCGCACTGATGGGAAAGCACCGACGCCTGCGCCCAGCCGGTGACGGTACAATCTTCATGACTGTACAGTGAATCCAGATGATCGACCGGGTAACCTGACTGCGTCACTTTGCGCCCAGCGGCTTTCAACGCGGCGGTCAGTTCGGCTTTGTCGCCGGTAAACAGCGGCAGTGGCGTAATACCAGAAGGGGGATAGCGAAGGACGATCAGGCCGAAATCCCATGGTGCCGCTGAAGACGGCACAATCCAACCGTCGCCGTCGGGCTTCAGTCGTTTGCCCAGCGAAGGGTCAACCCGTCCCTCAATGCCATGAATCTCATAGCGCCAGCTGCCCTTTTGCGACACAAAGCGCAGGGCTACCGCTTTATCCAGCTTGCCACCTGGCGGCTCCAGCAGACAGTGTCCGGCGGTTAAAGCCAGATGGGGAGAAATCAGCGTCGCGGTACACAGATTGCCGCTGGCGGTTTCAAGTTGCCCGATGGCGTCCCACGGTTCTTGCGCCGGATGGCTGACAAGGACGCGATCGTCCTGACCAAAAAACAGGGTTTTAATATCTTTTGCGCTAATGCCGCTATCACTGTCATCAGCATGAGTTATTAAAGGCAGAACGGATAACGATCCCAGTAAACAACACACAAAGGCTGTACGCATATCACTCTCGGATGGGGCAATTATGATTATAAAAACTAAACCCAGTGAGACTACTATAGACGGGAGACATGAAAAGTGGGAGTAAAATCAGCGAACTACATTCAGTAAAAGAAGAACTGAGTCGCGATAAGCGCGCAAACGATCAGTAATGCCAGGATGAGCTCGAAACGATAACGCCGCAACATGGTTGGCTCCCCGGGAAAAAATCGGCGCTGAAGTAGCGCCGATACGGATAATTGATCGCCTCAGACAGCAGGGCTAACACCGGCGTCGGGGGCGACGCTACGTGATGCACCTGTCTGCCTGAATCGGCGCGCAGAACGCGCCGACTGCGTAGTCATTAAGCTGCTGGTTGTGCTGCTGGTTTAGCGGCTTCGTGTTTTACTGCTTTTTTGTGTTTTTTAGCAGCCTGCGCTTTCTGCGCTACAGCCGGTTTAGTAGCTGCTTTTTTGTGTTTTTTAGCGGCCTGCGCTTTCTGCTCTACAGCCGGTTTAGTGGCTGCTTTTTTGTGTTTTTTAGCAGCCTGGGCTTTCTGTTCTACAGCCGGTTTAGCCGCTGCTTTCTTGTGTTTTTTGGCAGCCTGCGCTTTCTGTGCTGGTGCTGCTTTTTTGTGTTTCTTGTGGTGAGTGGTTTTTGCCGGAGCCGCGTGAGTGGCGGTCGCAGTAGCAGCCGGAGCCGGCGTAGCCGTCGCGTCAGCAGCGAAAGCAGCAGAAGACAGACCCATAGCAGCGGCAACAACCAGAGCTAATACTTTTTTCATTCTCATACCCTCGAATTGGTTTTTTCATTCAACCCCACTGCGGGGCCGTTGAAAGAACTATACCTACGGGCTATCGGTCTTTCCGTGAGTGATTGGTATCGGCGTGTAACGTAATGTACGAGAGGTGTTGCACAAATGTACAGAGGCGATGGGTCTTCGCCCCTCACGAGGTTAGTTCGCGCAAGGCGTGCGGCTGGCGCGTTGCATCAGGTAAACGCGCAGAATAAGCGCGAAGGCCATTGCCACGACCACGGCAGCCAGCAGGTAAATGCTGTCCAGACCCTGATAGCCTGCAATCCAGCCCGCAACAGGGCCGGTAATGCCAAGTGCCAAATCCAGGAAGGCGGAATAGGTGCCCAGCGCGGTCCCCTGGTTTTGTTCTTCCACCTGCTTGACCGCTTCGACGCCCAGCGCCGGGAAGACCAGCGAGAAACCGGAGCCGGTAAGGAAGGCGCCTAGTCCGGCGATCCAGGCATTCGGGGCAAACCAGATAATCAGCAGCCCCAGGCATTCAAAAACGTAGCAGACCAGCGATACGCGAATGCCGCCAAACCGGGTGATGGTGTTACCCAGCACCAGACGAATGCAGATAAAGCCAATACTGAACAGTGAGAGCGTGAAGGCGGCACCTTGCCAGCCGTGTGCGGAGAAGTAGAGCGTGATAAATGTCGCAATCACCCCGAAGCCTACTGTACCCAGGCCTAGCCCCAGACCGTACGGCCAGATTTTGCGCGCCACGACGTGGAAAGGCGCTCGGATGCCCGCGCTGACGCTGACGTCAGCACGAGTACGGGCAAAGAGCAGGCCAATAACGGCGATAATCACAATCAGCGCCGCGAAGCCGCTGATGCCAAACGCGCTATTGAGCATCACACCCAACGGCGCACCGGCGGCCATGGCGACATAGGTAGCGACCCCGTTCCAGGAAATGACGCGGGAAGTGTGGATCGCGCCGACGGTTTTAATCCCCCACAGCGTGGAGCCGGTAGAGGTAAAACTCTCGCCTACACCAAGGAACACGCGGCCGACCAGCAGCAGAATGACCGCCAGAATGGGGCTGGCGTGCGCGGCCGCGGCGGCGAGCGTGAACAGGCCGCTCATCATGCAGCAGATAATCCCCAGGCTGACAACCTTCTTCGGCCCCCAGATATCGGTATAGCGCCCGGCGTGGGGGCGGCTGACGAGAGTGGAAATGTATTGCAGGCTAATCACCGCGCCGGCGACCAGCGTGCTGTAGCCGAGATCGTAGTGGATAAATCCGGGGAGTACCGCCAGCGGCAGGCCGATGGAGAGGTAACAAATACAGGTGAAAACCACGATCGAAATAATGCGTAGATTAAGCTGGGTATTGCTGGTGTAGGTAGTCATAACACGGAACAGGAAAGACAAAAGTGGGCGTATTATAGAACCTGTCGGTATTCTCTTGAAGTTATTAGGATTTCATGCGCACGAATAATCACAAGGGGGACGTCTGAACGCAGCCGTGCTGGGGTTGCGGAAAGCCTGGCGACGATCCACACCATCTTATCGAGAATGGCTTCGGCGGTACCGGCACGAAGGGAGGCAAACCGACGGTACCGCAAATGGCGTGGATAGCGCGATTGCAAGGGGCAGGATTCCGAGAGGAAGTGTGTTATGGGTTTGGTGAAGCGATAGCGGTGATTACAGATTACTTGGGGCTCTTCAATTGATGAATTGAACGATCACACAAACATTAAGATAACCTTAAGAAAATCGCATTCAATGTTAATGGATTAAATTTCTTAAAAGCTACTATCAGTAATTCATTATTAACTTGAATGATTTGTATGAAATTCGATACGTATTTACCCTTTTCTGTTGTTGCTATGGCGGTTCTGTCGTTGTTATTTCCGTTTGCCGCAGACTGGCATCTACCGTTGCTTGGCGGTGCCTTAGTGACGCAGATTGAAAACGCTCAGGCGCTATGGCTGCTGTTTGGCGCGTTGTTTACCGCTTGGTATATCAAACCGCTTTCGAGGCCTGAAGGAGAAAAACAGTTCTGGATGTGGGCCGTGCTGTGGTGGATGGTGTTGCTAGGACGAAGTACGAGTTGGGGGCGGGCTTACTTTCCGGAGCAACCTCATCTTGTGTTTAGAGTGATTTCCGTCACTCTGATCGGAGGTTTAGCGCTTTCTCTGTTATCCGGGCCATTACGTAAGGACATCGTCCGCAGGGTTAAGGAAGTGACAATGCCGGTATGGTTGCTGGCTGTTACTATTTGTACGTTTATCATTTCCGATACCATTGAGCACCATCGTCTGTTGGCACCGTTGTTTGTTCATAATCCTCAATATGCTGACCTTATGGAAGAGTTGTATGAAATTCCATTTATGGTAGGGCTGTTGCTTGTTACGTACTATTTTATGAAAACGGATAAGTCCTCCGACCAGCTTTTCCCGCTAAATATCAGTATGGACTGTAAATAGAAAATGCCTCGGCGTTTAGGGCGCTGCGGCATTTTTTAGCCTGTTCTTAATTGAGTTTAGCGTAAGCGTTTATGCAGAGCATAGCCGGTCAGCAGTGCGCCAACCAGCAGCAGGGCAATAAATGCCCCCACGCCGTTCCAGCCGTATTTGTGCCAGAAGACGCCGCCGAGCGTCCCGGCAATACTTGAGCCGAGATAGTAGCTAAAAAGATACAGCGACGACGCCTGACCCCTGGCGCGGCGCGCACGCGGGCCAATCCAGCTGCTGGCCACCGAGTGTGCGGCAAAGAACCCTGCGGAGAACAGCAGCATGCCGGGGAAAATCACCCACAGCGGCGAGAACAGCGTGAGCAGAAGCCCCAGCAACATTACGCCGGTGAAGAAGATCATGACCGGGCCACGACCGTAGCGGGTGGTCATTACGCCGGCTTTTGGTGAGCTCCAGGTCCCGGTCAGGTAGGCGACGGATAGCAGACCCACCACCGCCTGGTTGAGCGACCAGGGCGAGAGCATCAGGCGGTAGCCGATGTAGTTAAAGAGGGTGACGAACGCGCCCATCAGCAGAAAACCCTCGACGAACAGCAGCGGCAGGCCACGATCGCGAAAGTGCAGGTGAACATTAATGAGTAATGATTTCGGCTTCAGCGAGCTGGGGCGGAAATGGCGGGATTCCGGCAGAATGCGCCAGAACATGATGGCCGAGGCCAGCGCAAAGAGGCTGATCACCGCCAGCGCCACGCGCCAGCCGAAGAAATCGGTAAACACCCCAGTGAGCAGACGTCCGCTCATCCCGCCAATCGAGTTACCGCTGATATATAACCCCATTGAGAAGGCGACGAAACTTGGGTGAATCTCTTCACTGAGATAGGTCATGCCCACCGCTGCCACGCCGCTGAGCGACAGACCAATCAGCGCACGCATCAGCAGAATTCCATGCCAGCTGGTCATCATTGTCGACAGGAGTGAACAGCAGGAAGCCAGCAGCAGCGCGGTGACCATCACCTGTTTACGCCCGATGGCGTCGGAAAGCGGCCCGGTAAACAGCAGGCCAATCGCCAGCATGACGGTGGAAATTGACAGCGAAATACTGCTGCCCGCCGGAGAGATGCCGAACTCATGGGAGAGCACCGGCAGAATGGGTTGCACACAGTACAGCAGGGCAAACGTTGCCAGCCCGGCGGAGAAGAGGGCGAGCGTGACGCGAATAAAGGCCGGCGTGCCGCGGCGGATAAACGTATTGTTGACAGTGGGGGTATCGTCGCGGACATCAATAACGGGCGTATGGTCTGCGGTAGTTGTGCGGCTCACGGGAAGATCCTTGGCTAAAAACAACGAGTAATGGCGACATAGGTCACATAATCAGAGTAGGAAAATGTAAATATTCTGTCTAATATATTAATAATCTCAATTGATACTTATGAAATATGAATATCGAGCTTCGTCACCTGCGCTATTTCGTGGCCGTTGCGGAAGAGCTGCATTTTGGCCGTGCCGCGGCGCGTTTGAATATTTCTCAGCCGCCGCTGAGCCAGCAGATTCAGATTCTGGAACAGCAGGTTGGCGCGCGACTGTTTGCCCGCACCAACCGCAGCGTCAGCCTGACGGAGGCCGGGAGACAGTTCCTTGCCGACAGCCGGCAGATCCTGCTGCAGGTGAACGAAGCCGCCGCGCGCGCCAGCCGTCTGCATCACGGGGAAACCGGTGAACTGCACATTGGTTTTACCTCATCTGCTCCCTTTATTAAGGCCGTTTCCGATACGTTGTCGACATTTCGCCAGCGTTACCCTGACGTGCATATTCAGACGCGTGAGACCAATACCCGCGAACAGATTTTACCGCTGACGGAAGGTGCGCTTGAGCTGGGACTGATGCGCAACACGCAGCTCCCCGATACCCTCGACTGGCAAATTATTCTGCGCGAGCCGCTGCTGGCGATGATTCACCGCGACCATCCGTTAGCCAGCCAGCCGTCGGTCAGCCTTGTCGAGCTGGCGAAAGAGCCGTTTGTCTTTTTTGATCCGCATGTCGGCACCGGGCTGTATGACGATATTCTCGGCCTGATGCGCCGCTATGGCGTGACGCCGGTGATTACCCAGGAGGTCGGGGAGGCGATGACGATTATCGGTCTGGTGGCATCGGGGTTGGGGGTGTCGATTTTACCCGCCTCATTTCGTCGCGTTCAGTTGTATGAAATGCGCTGGGTACCCATCGCAGAAGAGGACGCGGTGTCGGAAATGTGGCTGGTCTGGTCAAAACACCATGAGCTTAGCCAGGCGGCGCAGCGCTTTAAGCAGCACTTGTTAAACGCGGCAAAGGTCAGCGTTTAGCCGCCAAAAGTGTGAAAAAATGTGCGTTAAATCACAAGGCTAAGTAAATATTTGACGTCGACCATTGAAGTACTTCACCATAGTCCACAGTTTATTTCGAAGCGCGAAAATAAGGGAGTTTACGGTGGTAGCGGACAGTCAGCCAGGCCATATTGATCAAATCAAGCAGACCAACGCAGGGGCGGTTTATCGTCTCATTGATCAGCTTGGCCCGGTGTCGCGTATTGACCTTTCCCGACTTGCGCAACTGGCCCCCGCCAGTATTACCAAAATTGTTCGTGAGCTGCTGGAAGCCCATCTGGTGCAGGAAACGGAAATCCAGGAGGCGGGGAGTCGTGGCCGTCCGGCGGTGGGGCTGATGGTGGAAACCGAAGCCTGGCACTACCTTGCGGTGCGCATCAGCCGCGGTGATATTCATCTTGCGCTGCGCGACCTGAGCAGCAAACTGGTGGTTGAAGAGCAGCTTGAGCTGGCGCTGGAGGATGAAACGCCTTTCCTGAACCGCGTGCTGTCGCATATCGACCAGTTCTTTATTCGTCACCAAAATCTGCTGGAACGTTTAACGGCCATTGCCATCACGTTGCCGGGTATCATCGATACCGAAAACGGCATCATTCATCGCATGCCGTTTTACGATGTCAAAGATGTCCCGCTGGGGGAAACGCTGGAGGCGCATACCGGCGTACCGGTGTATATCCAGCACGACATCAGCGCCTGGACCATGGCCGAAGCGCTGTTCGGGGCCTCTCGCGGCGCACGCGACGTGATTCAGGTGGTGATTGACCATAACGTGGGCGCAGGGGTAATTACCGATGGTCGCTTACTGCATGCTGGCAGCAGCAGCCTGGTTGAGATTGGTCATACCCAGGTTGACCCTTACGGCAAACGCTGCTACTGCGGCAACCACGGCTGTCTGGAAACGATTGCCAGCGTGGAGAGCGTGCTGGAACTTACCCAGGTGCGGATGCAGCAGTCAATGAGCTCGATGTTACATCAAAAGCCGCTCACCGTAGACTGGCTCTGCCAGGCGGCGCAGCAAGGGGATCTGCTGGCAAAAGATATCATCAGCAGCATCGGCACCAACGTCGGGCGTATCCTCGCGATTATGGTCAATTTGTTCAATCCACAAAAAATTCTTATTGGTTCCCCGTTTAACCAGGCGGCGGATATCCTCTTTCCGGCGATTGGCGACTGTATTCGCCAGCAGTCGCTGCCAGCCTACAGTAAACATATTGCCGTAGAACAGACGCAGTTCTCCAACCGCGGCACGATGGCGGGTGCGGCACTGGTAAAAGATGCGCTTTATAACGGAACACTGCTGATCAGACTGTTACAGGGTTAACATTTTTTTGCCGTTTTGCAAAAAATTGCGCTATCTCAATCCGACCTCCTGACGCATCACGTAAACTTTCACCCCGTTGAATTATTCATTGTCTTGATATTCTATCGGCAAATTTGTGGGGCTAGTTAGTGATGCTAAATCGTTTCTTTATTACTGGAACTGATACTTCTGTCGGCAAGACGGTGGTTTCTCGTGCGCTATTGCAGGCGCTCGCCGCCAGCGGGAAACGGGTGGCAGGCTATAAGCCGGTAGCCAAGGGTAGCAAAGAGACCCCCGAGGGGTTGCGTAACAAAGACGCGTTGGTGCTACAAAGCGTGTCGTCGCTGGCGCTACCTTATGAGGCGATTAACCCTATCGCGCTGAGTGAAGAAGAGAGCAGCGTTGCACACAGCTGTCCGATTAACTACACACTGTTGTCCGACGGGCTGGCGAATCTGAGCCGCCAGGTTGATAACGTGGTTGTGGAAGGCACGGGCGGCTGGCGTAGCCTGATGAACGATCTGCGGCCGCTTTCTGAGTGGGTAGTGCAGGAACAGCTACCGGTACTCATGGTGGTTGGGATTCAGGAAGGGTGCATCAACCATGCGCTACTGACCGCACAGGCCATCGCTAATGACGGGCTGCCGCTGATTGGTTGGGTCGCCAACCGTATCAACCCAGGTTTGGCGCACTACGCGGAAATTATTGATGTGCTGAGCAAAAAACTGCCCGCACCGCTGATCGGCGAACTGCCGTATCTGCCGCGTGCGGAACAGCGCGAGCTCAGCCAGTATGTTGATTTAGCGATGCTCCGTAACGTGCTGACGGTAGATAGAATTCTGGCGTAAGGTGCGCGATAGCACTGAGGCTAACACGCAGGCAATCAGCAAGCCGGGCAGCAGCATATACTGCCCGGTCATTTCACAAATCATCAGCGTCGACATGATTGGCGCATGCGTTGTTGCCGCCAGCAGGGTGGCCATTCCGGTAATTCCCAACAATATCGCGATGCTCTCGTGACCGGGAAGTCCCAGACTCCACGTATTAGCAAACAAAATTCCCACTCCCAGACCAATAAATAGCGTAGGGGTAAACACGCCACCGGGCGCGCCGGAACCGCTACTGGCGAGAATGGCGAGCAGTTTGCACAGGAAGATCCCGGCGATGAGGGTCAGGGTGGGCGGTGACAGCAGGAAGGCTTGCACCACGCTATACCCATTGCCCCATACGGCAGGCGTTAACAGCGATAATACCCCGACGATTAACCCGCCAAGGGCCAGTTGCCATGGTGGAGACAACTTCAACGCCAGGAAACCGCGATGAGTTGTATCCATTAACCACATCAGCAGCGGACCACCAAGGCCGCACAGAAGACCGGTGGCGAGCATCAGCACATAATGCGTGGCAGTGAGCGTGGGTAAGGCCTCGACGCGATAAAGCAGCTCCGCGCCGCCGTTCATCGCCTGCGTGGTAAGCAGGGCAGCAACCGCTGATATCACCACGGGTCCGAGCGAGGCGAGCATCAGCGTACCGAAGAGGATCTCGGCAATGAACAGGCTGCCGGCCAACGGTGCGTGGTAGGCACTGGCCATCCCCGCGGCGGCCCCGCAGGCGATCCACAGTTTCCACTCCGCTTTTGGCGTAAAGCGTTGGGCAAAAAATGAAGCCGCCAGCGCAGCCAGTAAAATCATCGCTCCTTCCCGGCCAATCGCGCTGCCGCTGGCCACGACCAGCAGAGAAGCGGTTGATTTGACAAGGCTGGAGCCGGTGTCGAACTTGCCTTCGTCGCTTTCCAGGGCCTCCATGTAGTCTGTTGGCGCATGAGGGCGCTGACGCGTATAACGTTGCCAGCCCCATAGTAGCGTTCCCGCCGCCAGGCCCCCGAGCGCCGGGGTGATAAGGCGTCGCCACCAAATCAGGCCCTCCGCCGCGTTGACCAGACTGCCGCTGTCATTGCTTAAAAATAACCACTCCAGCAGGTACATGGCGTGACGAAACAGGGCTACCGCCAGCGCCGCGAGGACGCCAATGACAATAGCCAGCAGCAGGCGACGTAACATCGCCTGAATATCGGGATAGGAATGAAGACGCTGCATATGAGGCGAAACGCTTAGCGATACAGTTTTTTATCGGCAACGGGGATCAGTAGCTGTGACTGCCACTGGGCGAGGGTGTTCTGCGCTAATTCCGCCAGGGCCTTGAAGAAGGGGTGATTGGCTTTGGCGACAAATTCACTCAGGAAGCGCGGTGCCCATGGCAACAGGTGCCAGGCCAGCAGTTGGTCGCAGGCTTCCTGACGATCGTTTTCAACCAGCCAGGCCGCCAGCATCAGCAGGGTGCCGAAATGATCTTCCGGTTCATTTTGCGCAACGTCGAAGGCGATCTGGTTTTCGCGCATCCACTGGCGCAGCGCCAGAGTCGAATCGCCAAACAGGACATTTTCACGATCTAACCAGACGGACCCCCACGGCGGTGACGGGAGGGCCGACGGGCCAATAAACAGCCGCTGCCAGGCTTCCGCCAGCGATTCGTCGCAGGGAGCGGCAAAAGCGGCGGACAGTGCGTCGGCGTTGGCTACCGGGTATGGCCATTGTGCGGCCCATTCGCCGTCACGAAATGCGGCAACCAGCGGCTCGGCAAGCGCGCTGTCCGGTGCGAAGTAAAACAGTGCCCCCAATACGCGAGCAGAAAAAGCTAAGGCGTCGTTGTGCTGAACGTCATTCATTACTGCAATTCCTTAAAGAGGCGCGGGCCAGTTCCCGCGCCGATAGATTATCCGGCAATCGCCATGCCGACGGTCATATGCAGGCCATAGAACAGCCCGCGGCCGATCAATTCTCCCGCTATCATCAGAATCAGACCGATGGTCAGTCCGAGCGCCGTAGGTGGAACCCGGCGCAGCAGCGGGCAGATCCAGCAGCCTAATCCGGCAGCCAGTAGAATAAAGCGCCCAACCTGCCATGTGCCCCAGTCTGGCAGTAGCGCATTCGCCTGCTGTACGGAACTGTGGATGAAACCCAGATCGCTGGTCTGTAAAACCACCACCGCCAGGCTTGCCAGCAAGGCCAGCACGCTTAATGCTGCGAAGAATTTGCCGTTAAACGGCACCTTCGCCAGCTTCAGTAGCAGAGCGGCAAACAGCGGCCCGGTGAGCAGCATAGTCAGGAAAAACGCGGCTGTCGTGTAACCATTATACCAGGTTGGTACGGTATCTATCTGATAAACACGCGTCATTGCCCAGACAAATACCAGACCCAGCAGCATGCTGACGATAAGCCAGATACGCCCCAACGCCTGCGGCATTTTACCGAGCACTGAGAGCAGCCACCAGAATCCGCCCACGGCGAAGAAAAGGGAACCACTCGCGATTTCATTGCTCAGCGCAGAAGCGCCGACCCGGTTGAGCGAATTAAACGCCCGCAGCGGTGAGCCGAGATGCAGTACCGACGCAAAAAAGGCTATCCCCATGATGACCCACAGGAAGAACATACTCAGTACGATGCGCCGCTGGTCGACTGCTTCATGACGTGCCGCCAGCCAGCCCATGCCGCTAATAATGCTCGCCCCCGCCACACATTGCCCCAGTACGGTAAACAGCACCAGTGGCCATTCATGCCATCCGTTGCCCATCTCACACCTCCTTCGGATTGGCCAGGTAGCCAGTGGTATCGCCGCACGGACGTGCATTGGCGTTAGGTTTAATCACAATGCTTGGTTTGGTGAAGTGCGCCGACGGCAGCGGCGCAACAGCCGCCAGTTGGCCGTGCTTCTGGCGCAGTTCTTCAATCGGCCCAAAGTCCAGCGCGCGCAGCGGGCAGGACTCCACGCAGATCGGCTTTTTGCCTTCTGCCACGCGCTCATGACAGCCATCGCACTTGGTCATGTGGCCTTTGGCGGCGTTGTATTGCGGCGCGCCGTATGGGCAGGCCATGTGGCAGTAACGGCAACCGATGCAGACATCTTCGTTAACGACCACAAAACCGTCTTCACGTTTGTGCATCGCGCCGCTCGGGCACACTTTGGTACAGGCCGGATCTTCGCAATGGTTACAGGCAATCGACAGGTAGTAGGCAAAGACATTCTGGTTCCAGACGCCGTTGTCCTCCTGCCAGTCGCCGCCCGCGTATTCGTAAATACGACGGAAGCTGACGTCCGGGGTTAAGTCTTTGTAATCTTTACATGCCAGCTCGCAGGTTTTACAACCGGTGCAGCGTGCCGAGTCAATAAAAAATCCGTATTGAGTACTCATTAGCTAGTCCTTATACCTTCTCGATCTCAACCAGATTGGTGTGCTGCGGGTTGCCTTTCGCCAGCGGTGAAGGGCGGTGAGTGGTCAGTGTGTTGATGCAGGAACCGTGGTCGATGCGGTCGCCGTCCATCTGCGCGTCGTGCCAGGCTCCCTGGCCCATCGCTGACACGCCCGGCATGATACGCGGTGTGACTTTTGCGGGTATCCGCACCTCGCCGCGGCCATTGAATACTCGCACCATATCGCCGTTCTGAATGCCGCGTTTCTGCGCGTCAATCGGGTTGAGCCACACTTCCTGGCGACAGGCGGCCTTCAGCACATCGACGTTGCCATAGCTGGAGTGCGTGCGGGCTTTATAGTGGAAGCCGAACAGCTGGAGCGGGAATTTGTCGCGCATCGGATCGTCCCAACCCTCAAAGGTCGAGGCATAGACGGGCAACGGGCTGATGGTTTCATCTTTCTCCAGCTGCCATTTTGCGGCGATGTCCGCCAGACGGCTGGAGTAAATTTCTATTTTCCCCGAGGGTGTTTTCAGCGGATGGGCTTGTGGATCGTTGCGGAAATCGCGGTAGGCGACAAAATGGCCGTTCGGATCTTTACGCTTATAGATGCCCATTTTTTTGAGCTCGTCGTAGCTCGGCAGCGCCGGGTCTTTCGCGCGCATTTTAGCGTACAGATACTGCAGCCACTCCGCCTGAGTGCGGCCCTCGGTAAATTTCTGATGAACGTCATCACCAAGACGTTTGGCCACTTCGCTGAGGATCCAGTAAATAGGCTTACGCTCGAACTTCGGCGCGGTTGCGGGCTGGATAAAGATCAGATAACCCATATTACCGGCATAGTCGTTCGGAATGATGTCCTCTTGTTCGACGGTCATCAGGTCAGGCAGCAGGATATCGGCATATTTTGCCGAGGCGGTCATGAAGTTTTCAATTACCACAATCATTTCGCATTTGCTTTCGTCCTGCAAAATCTCATGGGTCTTGTTGATGTCTGAGTGCTGGTTGATGATGGTGTTACCGGCGTAGTTCCAGAAAAACTTAATCGGTACATCCAGCTTCTCTTTGCCGCGCACGCCATCGCGGGTGGCGGTCATCTCCGCGCCGTGGTCGATTGCATCCGTCCAGGTAAAGCAGGAGATGGCGGTTTTTACCGGGTTTTCCAGCACCGGGAAACGTTCAATCGTAATGGTGTAGGTCGACTCACGGGCACCGCTGTTCCCGCCGTTGATACCAACGTTGCCGGTCAATATGGGCAGCATGGCAATCGCGCGGGCGGAAAGTTCACCGTTGGCCTGACGCTGCGGGCCCCAGCCCTGGCAGATATAAGCCGGTTTGGTGCTGCCGATTTCACGCGCCAGCTTGATAATGCGGTCAGCCGGAATGCCGGTAATGCGTGAGGCCCACTGCGGCGTTTTGGCGATGCCATCATCGCCCAAGCCCTGAATATAGGCCTTATAGTGGCCGTTGGCGGGCGCACCTTCCGGCAGCGTTTTTTCGTCGTAACCCACGCAGTACTTATCGAGGAACGGCTGATCAACCAGGTTTTCGTCAATTAATACCCACGCAATACCGGCGACCAGCGCGGCGTCAGTGCCGGGACGAATCGGGATCCATTCATCTTCACGCCCGGCGGCGGTATCGGTATAACGTGGATCGATAACGATCATGCGCGCATTTGAGCGTTCACGCGCCTGTTCCAGATACCAGGTAATGCCGCCGCCGCTCATGCGCGTTTCAGCCGGGTTGTTGCCGAACATCACCACCAGTTTGCTGTTTTCGATATCGGAAGTGCTGTTGCCGTCATTGCTGCCGTAGGTGTAGGGCATTGCGCAGGCGATTTGCGCGGTACTGTAGGTGCCATATTGGTTGAGCGAGCCGCCGTAGCAGTTCATCAGCCGCATGACTGCCGAGCCAGAAGGGGAAGAGCGGGTAATGTTGCCACCAACAATGCCGGAAGAGTAGTTGATGTACACGGCTTCGTTGCCGTAGTCCTTCACGACGCGTTTGAGGTTATCCGCAATAGTATCCAGCGCTTCCTGCCAGCTAATACGCTCAAATTTCCCTTCACCACGTTTACCAACACGTTTCATCGGGTAGTTCAGTCGGTCCGGGTGATTAATACGACGACGAATGGAACGGCCACGCAGGCAGGCGCGCACCTGGTGATCGCCGTAAATATCATGACCCGTATTGTCGGTCTCAACCCAATAAACTTCATTGTCTTTTACGTGCAAGCGCAGCGCGCATCGGCTGCCGCAGTTAACGGAGCAGGCGCCCCAGACCACTTTATCTTCGACCTGAGCGGCCTGCTGCACCGCGGCGGCGGTTGCTCGCAGAGAGAAGGGCAAAGAGAGGCCGCCCGCGGCAAGCGCCAGGGAACCTATCGCCGACGATTTAATAAGGGTACGTCGACTTAGCCCCCCTGGTTTTTCCTGATTAGACATCGCTCACTCCATTATTATTTGATTATTTCGACCTGAAATTAAGAACCGGCTAATGGATGAAAATGATACCTCTCCGGTGGTATACAAGTATTAACCCTGGTCAATTCTGAAGAGATCCGAACGATGAGATTTTGTGGGCGGCATTTGCCAGCAAAGGGAGGGCTGTGCATAATTGTTTTACAACAAAAAAAACGCTATTTACGGTCTTCTGGCGGTATCAGCGACCGGGAATATTGGCCTCATCCTACGCTTATGGAAGAACCCTATGCAGGACATTGCTACGCAAGTTATCCCGATGCCCGAGATTGATACGGTCACGGTTCCTTATAAAGGGGTGAATTTTTTACGCCCCGAAATTTTGCTCGATTTTATTAGCGTGACAAACCAACCGGTTTTAGCGGTGACGCCGCTGGCGGTGCTTTATTCGACGGTTGGCGTGCTCCAGCAGACGGAGTTGCGCAAGATTCCGGTGCTGGTTTCCGGACGAGTGGTCTATCCCATTACCTCACAGGCGCTTCCTTGCCTGCACTCAAAACTTACGATCAATACGTCGACGCAAAAGCTGCGCTTCCAGGGGGATCTGGATGCGTTATCGGACGATCGTTCGCTGAAGGACGGGGTGCTGATTGGCGTGGCGCTGGAGTTTATCGTCGAGCAAAAGCCGTAAATGCGGCCGCCTCGTTCAGAGGCGGCAGAACATTATTGAGCGCTATCGGTACGGGTGTAGAGAATTTTAAAGGTATCATTGGCGCAGTGGCCGACCACCTGCGCGCCGGGCTGATCGGCTTGATCGTTAGGGACGACATCAAGCGTAAACGCGCTTTCCGCGACGCCGTTATGGATAATTTTCTGCTGAATGTCGCTGCGAACGCGTTCACAGGAATCCGGTACGGCCGCCAGAGCGGGCATGGCGCCTGTTAGCAGGAGTGCCAGTAACCAGCGTGAAGTTCTCATGTTCGGCTCCTTTTCGTTAGAGACGTAAAAAGTATAGCAGTGCTAGTGTAAACAATTGTATTTCCTAATATGATTGAGAAAACTCCCGAAACAGGATGACGGTGTGAAGAAAGTGATTTTGCTGGTGTCAGTGATGGCTCTGCTCAGTGGTTGTGAGAAGAACGATTCCCCGGCGGCGTTCACGCCGGAAATGGCCAGCTTCTCCAACGAGTTTGATTTCGATCCGTTGCGCGGGCCGGTGAAGGATTTCAGCCAAACGTTGCTCAACCAAAAGGGCGAGGTGGCGAAGCGCGTGAGCGCACAGGTTTCGCCGGAAGGCTGCTTTGATATGCTGGAGTTTCACAATATCGAAGAAGATACCGGCGCGCTGCTGGTGCTTAACGCCAACTACTATCTTGACGGCGTGACGCACGAGAAACGCGTGCGCTTACAGGGAAAATGCCAGTTGGCTGAGTTTCCGTCGGCGGGCGTGACCTGGGAAACCGACGATAACGGTTTTGTGGTGAAGGCGCTGGGGAAAGAGAGCGAAGTTGATTACCGCTACGATGCTGAAGGGTATCCACTGGGCAAAACGTCGACCGTCAAAGATACCACGCTGTCGATTATCTCAACGCCGTCTCAGGATGCGCGTAAGAAGCTCGATTATACCTCAGTGAGTCTGCTGAATAAGCAGCCCATTGGCAATGTGACGCAGAGCTGTGATTACGACAGCTATGATAACCCGGTAAGCTGTGATTTGATTATCGTTGATGAAAGCGTGAAACCTGCCACCACCCAACGCTATACGATTAAAAACACGATTGAATATTACTAAAGCTTCACACAGCTTCATGAAAAAAGGGCGCCAACGGCGCCCTCTTCAATTATGGGTTCAGCGTGCGGCCGGTTGAACGGTCAAGGCAGCGCAGGGTGTTGGGTTCCCAGTAGGCGTTGACGTTCGGGCTTTGCAGACACTTATCGCGGGCGTCGAACGCCACGTCGGCTTTGTCCCACTCTTTTTCCGCGCGCTTATTTACTTTCTGGCGCAGCTGGCGAGTGTCGTTCCACTGCTCTTTGTCCATCGCTGCGTTCTGGCGGCTCTGCGCGCTATCGCCAGATTCAATGATCAGCTTGCTGGTTTCAGCAGACGCAGACGCGGTGTACACGATGGCACCCAGCGCGAGCATTGCCGTCAGGCACAGGCGTTTGCCAAGTGTAATTTTCATTTGCGGGTTCCTTTAACGTGATAAAAACAATGGCTCCTGTTGAGCAGTCTACTACATCTCTTTGGGCTGGCATACCCGCGAAAAGAGTATGGTCGATTGAGGCTTATTTTTACGTATGATAGGCCCACCCTAAGTGAATGATGATTAACGATGATAAAGACATCGCTGCTATTTTTTGCTACCGCGCTGTGTGAAATTATCGGCTGCTACTTGCCGTGGCTGTGGCTTAAGCGCGGTGCAACGCCGTTGTTACTGTTACCCGCCGGATTGACGCTGGCGATGTTTGTCTGGCTGTTGACGCTGCATCCGGCCGCCAGTGGGCGCGTGTATGCGGCCTACGGCGGGGTATACATCTTTACCGCACTGCTGTGGCTGCGCGTCGTTGAAGGTGAAAAACTGACGATCTACGACTGGCTTGGCGCAGCGGTCGCGCTATGCGGCATGTTGATTATCGTCGCGGGCTGGGGCAGAGGGTAACATTTCTGCCAGCATCTCCTGTGCCTGGCCTGGTTTGGGCTAAGCACCATTTCTTTGTGATCCCTCATACATTTGTCTGACTTAATCCCCTTAATTTTGTGATCTTTCTCGGTAATTTTTAATATTTATACTTGTATGGTAGTAGCTCAGAGCGTAAGTTTGCCTCACTAACCGATGAGATGTAAGGATTGAAGATGAAAATTGTGGGTGCTGAGGTTTTTGTAACCTGTCCTGGTCGTAACTTTGTCACGTTGAAAATTACCACCGATAGCGGATTAATCGGCTACGGCGATGCGACGCTGAATGGCCGTGAGCTGTCCGTTGCATCCTATTTAAAAGATCATCTGTGCCCGCAGTTGGTGGGGCGTGATGCGCACCGCATCGAAGATATCTGGCAGTTCTTCTATAAAGGCGCTTACTGGCGTCGCGGCCCTGTCACGATGTCGGCTATCTCCGCCGTCGATATGGCGCTGTGGGACATTAAAGCCAAGGCCGCCAACATGCCGCTGTATCAGCTGCTGGGTGGCGCGTCTCGCGAAGGCGTGATGGTTTACTGTCACACCACCGGCCATACCATTGATGATGTGCTGGAAGATTATGCGCGTCATAAAGAGATGGGCTTCAAAGCGATTCGCGTCCAGTGCGGCGTGCCAGGGATGAAAACCACCTACGGCATGTCGAAAGGAAAGGGGCTGGCCTACGAGCCTGCAACGAAAGGGCAATGGCCGGAAGAGCAACTGTGGTCCACCGAGAAATACCTCGATTTCACGCCGAAGCTGTTCGACGCGGTACGTAACCAGTTCGGCTTTGACGAACATCTGCTGCATGACATGCACCACCGCCTGACGCCGATTGAAGCGGCGCGTTTTGGTAAGAGCATTGAAGATTATCGTCTGTTCTGGATGGAAGATCCGACCCCGGCAGAAAACCAGGAATGTTTCCGTCTGATTCGTCAACACACCGTCACGCCGATCGCCGTGGGTGAAGTATTCAACAGTATCTGGGACTGCAAACAGCTTATCGAAGAGCAGCTTATTGATTACATCCGTACCACTATTACTCATGCGGGCGGGATCACCGGCATGCGCCGTATCGCCGACTTTGCTTCGTTGTATCAGGTACGTACGGGTTCACATGGCCCATCGGATCTCTCCCCGGTTTGCATGGCGGCAGCGCTGCACTTCGATCTGTGGGTACCTAACTTCGGCGTGCAGGAATACATGGGTTACTCCGAGCAAATGCTGGAAGTCTTCCCACACAACTGGACCTTTGATAACGGCTATATGCATCCAGGCGATAAACCGGGCTTAGGCATCGAGTTTGATGAAAAACTGGCGGCGAAGTATCCGTATGACCCGGCCTATCTGCCGGTTGCGCGTCTGGAAGATGGCACGCTGTGGAACTGGTAATGACCTTCGATTTTTAAATTAAGCTTTATTTTAACAAGAGAAATAACATGGGCTTCATTAACGATCGTTTTATGATCGATAGTGAAGTCGGTGTTCGGTTATATAAAGATGTAGCTGCACAATTACCGATCATCGACTATCACTGTCATCTTGATGCAAAAGAAATCTACGAAAATAAAAACTTTGATAATATCACTCAACTATGGCTAGCTGGCGACCATTATAAATGGCGCGCAATGCGGGCAAATGGTATTGCCGAGAAATATATTACCGGTGATGCTTCGGCGGAGGAAAAATTTAAAGCGTATGCGGAAACAGTTGAAGCTGCTTTTGGCAATCCACTGTATCACTGGACGCATTTAGAACTGAGTCAATACTTTTCCTGTAATGAAATGCTGGGTAGCGATAACTGGCAGGATATTATGCGGCATTGTAATAGCATGATTTCAAGCGAGGAGTTTAAACCCCGTAGCTTAATTACGCGCTCTAATGTCGAAGTTATTTGCACCACCGATGCGCCGCTGGATTCGCTGGAATATCATCGGTTGTTGCAGCAGGACCCGAGCTTTACCACCAAAGTGCTGCCAACTTTCCGACCGGACGATATTTTTGCCGAGGACGCCAGTGAATTCGCCCTCTTTATCGACAAACTGGCGCAGGTGACAGCGTGTGATATTGGCAGCTTCAGCGATTTCACCACGGCGATGGCTCAGCGTATTGACGTGTTCCATGAAGTGGGTTGCCGAATCTCAGACCATGGGCCTGTTAGCGTCGAGTATCAGCCCGCTGATGCAGCACGTGTGAATGCGTTGTTTACTCAGAAACGCAACGGTACGGGGTTGAATGAAGAGGAAACCGCGCAGCTCAATAGCGCGATGTTCGTGATGTTGGGGCAGGAGTACAAAAAACGCGGCTGGGCCATGCAAATTCATTTTGGCGCTATCCGTAATAACAACAGCATCATGCGCAAGAAGCTGGGGATTAATACCGGTTTTGATTCTATTACCGACCAGAGCAATCTTGCCGCCGGATTAAATCGCCTGCTCAACGCGATGGCGCAAAATAATGGCCTACCCAAGACCATTCTTTATAATCTGAACGCCAGCTATAACGATATTGTGGCGACAACTATCGCTAATTTTCAATCTGGCGAAGACGGCGTGAAATCGCCCATGCAATTTGGCTCTGGCTGGTGGTTTAACGATACGCGGCGTGGCATGGAGAATCAGCTTAATAGTCTCGCAGATCAGGGGTTATTAATGCATTTTGTCGGCATGCTGACGGATTCACGTAGCCTGGTATCTTATCCTCGTCACGATTATTTCCGTCGTATTCTGTGTAACTTAATTGGTGGTTGGGTTGACCGTGGTGAAGTTCCTGATAATAAGAGGATCTTAACGCGGATGGTTAAAAACATTTGTCACGATAACGCAGTTAATTATTTCAGATTCTAACGTCCTTCCTTACATGAGGGTAGAACATGTCTCGTACTAATAGAAAAATAACAATCCCTGTCAGTATTGGCTATGGCTTAACAGATATTATGGGAGGCGGTGCGTTTACCGTTATTGGCGCCTGGCTCTTATTCTTTTACACGACGTTCGTCGGCTTATCGCCGGTTGAGGCAGCGTCCATCGTCGCCATTGCCCGTATTGTTGATGCAGTGGTGAGTCTGTTTATGGGCAGCTTTACCGATCACTTCTATAAAAACCCGCTGGGCAAGCGTTTTGGACGCCGTCGTTTCTTCCTGCTGGTCGGCGCGCCGCTGATGCTGGTGTATATCCTGCTATGGGTAACCGGAATGAACTTCTGGTTCTACCTGGCGGTATACCTGGCGTTCGAAATCATTGCGGCGGTTGTGCTGATCCCATGGGAAACCCTGCCGTCAGAAATGACCAAGGATTTTAACTCCCGTACCAAGCTATCAACCTGCCGTATGTTCCTTTCGGCCTCAGGCACCTTCCTGGCGACCTTTATTCCGGGTTTATTAATCAGTTATTTTGGCGAACACGATCCGCACGCCTACTTTATCAATGGCGTCGTTTTTGCCGTGTTGTTCATGGTCTGCGTGTTTATTTCCTGGAAAGTAACCTGGGAGCGCGAGCTGACGCCAGAGATGTTGGCGGAGCTGGAACGCGATCGTCGACCACGCTCTTTTGCTGAAAAAATTAGCGCCGTTGGCGGTCTGTTTAAAGAGTATTTTTCAACCTTAAAAGTACGCGCCTTCAGAAAACATCTGGCTATCTATCTGTTCTCTTTTACGGCGAAAGATGTCTATAACACGGTGTTTGTCTTTTTCTGCGTGTACTGTCTGAATGTCTCGCCATCACTGTCCGGCACGCTGTTGTCGATGAGTATCGTCGGTTTGCCGGTCACGCTGCTGGCGGGGGTGGCCATCATCAAGTTTGGCCCATCTCGTCTGTACGTTTTCGCCTATACGCTGATGATGCTGTGTCTGGTGGGACTGTTTATGGTTTACCAGTTCCCAACCGACAATAAAGTCACCATTCTGGTGGTGCTGGCCGCATTGTACCAGGTCGGACGTTGCGTACTGGAATTTACGCCGTGGAACGTATTCCCGTTTATCCCGGATATTGATGAGATGATCACTCGTCAGCGTCGCGAAGGTCTGTTTGCCGCAGTGATGACCTTCTCCCGTAAAACGACGGTGGCGATCGCAACCTTTATTGTGGGCGTGATGCTGCAGGAAGGGGGCTTTGTGAAGGGTAGCCAGGTTCAGCCTGAGAGCGCGGTGAATACCATTGCGATGCTGCTGTTCATTGGTACCGCAGGTCTGCTGCTGATTGCATTGTGGCAGGCGGTGACTTTCCGTCTCAACAAACGCACGCACAAAATCTTTGTTGATGAAGTTGAGCGCCTGAAAGCGAAGGGGGCGAAACAAGATGTCACGCCGGAGACGCGTCATATTGTCGAAGATCTGACCGGGTACTCTTATGACGATCTGTGGAATGAACCGCAGCAAGTCGACAAAAAACTGAGCCGACCGGCACAGGTGAACTAACGTCCAGCCGTGACAGCATAGGTAAGAGCGCCGACTTTGCTTATGCTGTCACACAACTTAAAAATCATGTCATACCAATCGCCAATATATTAATGCAAATCAAAATCTCCTCAGATGAACTCGTTAATCTAGTATGGCAATCAACATTCTCTACAGTGAGTCAAAAAGATGCAGAATACGCTATTAACCGCTAAGGCAACTCTCCCGACCTACGATCGCAGCAAACTGGTGCCACGTATTGTGCACCTGGGCTTTGGTGCATTCCACCGCGCCCATCAGGCTGTATACGCCGATATCCTCGCCTCAGAACACGGCAGCGATTGGGGTTATACCGAAGTTAACCTGATCGGCGGTGAGCAGCAGATTGCCGACCTGAATCATCAGGACAATTTATACACCGTGGCGGAGATGTCCGCGGATGCATGGACTGCCCGCGTGGTAGGCGTTGTCAAAGAAGCGCTGCATGCGCAGGTCGATGGTCTGGAAACCGTGCTGGCAAAAATGTGCGAGCCGCAGGTGGCGATTGTCTCTTTGACTATCACCGAAAAAGGCTATTGCCACTCTCCGGCAACCGGACAACTGATGCTCGATCATCCTTTCATCGTGGCCGACCTGCAAAACCCGCATCAGCCGAAATCTGCGCCGGGCGTGGTGGTGGAGGCGCTGGCGCGTCGTAAAGCGGCGGGGCTGCCGGCATTCAGCGTGATGTCCTGTGACAACATGCCGGAAAACGGTCACGTCATGCGTAACGTCGTTTGCGCCTATGCGCGCGCCGTCGACGCCGAGCTGGCCGATTGGATCGAAGCACATGTGACGTTCCCGTCCACCATGGTTGACCGTATTGTTCCGGCCGTGACTCCAGAAACACTGGACAAAATTGAGCAACTGACCGGTGTTCGCGATCCGGCTGGCGTGGCGTGCGAACCGTTCCGTCAGTGGGTTATTGAAGATAACTTCGTCGCAGGCCGTCCGGCGTGGGAAAAAGCAGGCGCCGAACTGGTGAGCGACGTTATTCCGTTCGAAGAAATGAAACTGCGCATGCTGAACGGCAGCCACTCTTTCCTAGCTTATCTGGGCTACCTGGCGGGCTATCAGCACATTAACGACTGCATGGGCGACGACAACTACCGTCGTGCTGCGCACGACCTGATGCTGAAAGAGCAGGCGCCGACGCTGAAAGTACAGAACGTTGACCTGGCGCGTTATGCCGACCTGCTGATTGAACGCTATACCAACCCGGCGCTGCGCCACCGTACCTGGCAGATCGCGATGGACGGCAGTCAGAAACTGCCTCAGCGTATGCTGGATTCCGTGCGCTGGCACCTGGCGGATAACAGCAGCTTCAAGCTGCTGGCGCTGGGCGTCGCGGGCTGGATGCGCTATGTCGGCGGCGTAGATGAGCAGGGCAATGCCATCGAAGTGTGCGACCCGCTGCTGCCGGTGATTCAGGCTGCGGTACAGCAGAGCGAAGAGGGCGAGTCTCGCGTGAAAGCGCTGCTGGCCATCGAAGCGATCTTCGGTAAAGATCTGCCGCTACAAGGCCAGTTTGTTGATCAGGTGACCAATGCTTACCTGTCACTGCTGAGTAAAGGCGCGAAAGCGACCGTTGCTGAGTTTGCCGCGCTGTAATGAGTCTATTATGCCGCCAGCAATGGCGGCATCTCACTTTTCTTCCCCGCATGACACTTCTTTAAGTTAATTCAAGTCAGTTGAAATAATGGACGATTATTTTCACGCTGAAACTATCAGTTTTGTGAATTAATGCTATATCAATAGGCATAAATATGGCATGGTTATTGCGAAACAAAAAATGGATCCTCTGGAATAAGGAGCTCGGGCTATGTATAAAAAAATTCTCATGCCTGTAGATATTTTTGAAATGGATTTAAGTGATAAGGCTATTCGTCATGCGGTATATCTGGCGGGGGAGTCTGGCGAAATTACGCTGCTGAACGTACTACCAAACAGCAATCGTTCTATTTTGCGCGGTTTTGCTTCGGATATTAAAAAATTCGAAGAATTTATGCAGTCAGAATCGGCAAACAAAATGAAGGGTCTGCGGCGGCTATTTGATATGCCCGCAGAGCGCATACACACCGAAGTTCGCTTTGGTAATATTCGCGATGAGGTACTCGCGTTAAGTAAGACAGGTGAGTACGACGTGATTGTGATTGGTTCCCGTCAGCGCGGGATCACAACCCATCTGCTGGGGTCGAACGCGGAATCTATTCTACGTTACGCCAACATTCCGACGATGGTTATCCGATAAAAAAAGGGCCTTCAATTTGAAGGCCCTTCTTCTTAATCTTCGCTAAACCAATCGCGGTTTTCCTGGCGAATGAGCAATACGGATTCACTGATTTCCTGCAGATGCGCAGTCATCGCTTTTTCTACCGTATCGGCATCACGTTTTTCAAGCGCACTGAATATTTCATGATGCTGTTGCAGCAGCATTTCCGGTGAGGAGACATGATCGAGGCTCATATAACGCACCCGGTCAATTGCCGCTTTAATATTCTCGATGGTATCCCACGCAAGCTGGCAATCCGCAATATTTGACAGCAGCTGGTGAAATTCATCATCCAACAGGAAGAAGTCGTTAAGCTGTTGGCGATCAATCGCAATACGCTGCTGATGCAAATTTTGTTCTAGCTGATAGATCTGGGCATCGGTGATCATTGTTGCCGCTCGGCGTGCTACCGCGCATTCGATGGCCTGACGTACAAAACAGCCGTTGCGAACCTGCGAAAGGGAGATCTTATTGACGTAACTGCCGCGCTGAGGGCGAATCTGGATAAGTCCGTTTTCGGCCAGTTTAATAAAGGCCTCACGTACCGGCTGGCGGGAAACGTCAAAGCGAAGAGAGACTTCCTTTTCCGAAAGCGGCGTGCCCGGCGGAATAAGACAGTGAACGATATCGCGACGCAGAATGCGATAAATCTGTTGATTGACGGGCTGTGTTGGGTTCAGTTGTGTTTCGGCGGCCATTGAGTCGTTCTTATCAGCTGATTAAGCTGTTATTTTACGCTTTTTTTGCCGCCGCGCCCAGACCCGACCGAGGGTCGGGCTGGGATAAAATGTTAACTTCCGCGATGAACGCTAAGTCCTGCGTAGGTCTGGCTGACCGGCATCATCTCAACGGTATTGATGTTGACGTGTTTCGGCAGCGTCGCGACCCACCATACGGCTTCGGTAACATCTTCTGGCGTCAGCGCGTTGGCATTTTCGTAGGTTTTACCTGCTTTTGCGTCGTCACCCTTGAAACGAACGTTGGAGAACTCGGTGCCGCCGACCAGACCCGGCTCAATATCCGTTACGCGAACGGCCGTACCGTGCAGGTCGGTACGCAGGTTCAGGCTAAACTGACGTACGAAAGCTTTCGTTGCGCCGTAGACGTTGCCACCTGCATAGGGCCAACTGCCCGCGGTTGAACCGATATTGATAATGTGGCCACGATTGCGTTCTACCATACCCGGCAGCACGGCGCGGGTCATGTACACCAGCCCTTTGTTGTTGGTATCGATCATATCTTCCCAATCTTCCACGCTGGCGCGATGCGCGGGTTCCAGACCCAGCGCCAGCCCGGCGTTGTTGACCAGGATATCAATTTCGCGCCATTCGGCTGGCAGGTTGGCGATCGTTTCTTCAATAGCTGCGCGGTTGCGCACGTCCAGCTGTACGGTCAGGATGCTGTCGCCTAACTCATCTTTCAGCGCTTTCAAACGTTCGTTACGACGGCCAGTGGCAATAACTTTGTGCCCGTTGGCAATAAAACGGCGAGTGATGCTTTCGCCAAAACCTGCCGTTGCTCCGGTTACCAGTACGATCATTTCTCTGTTCCTTCAACGCTTAAGTGTTGCATTACGATAGCAGAACGAAAAGTGCATAACTATCCTGGCGGATTGATGTTTTGGAATAAATAGAAAAACAGTTTTAGATTTTTTAATGGGATATGAAATCTCGCTGTTATCTAACCTACATTTGAGGGAGGCTGCGCTTGTGGAACAAACGCGCAATTGCGATGGAGGCTCTCAGTGCCCAATCCTTTTGCCTTCTGAAGATATAATCGAGCAGCGCGGCCTCAATTTGTTTATTCTGCCAGAGTTAACCGTTTTCTTCAGGAGCATGACATGTCGGCTATGAATCCCTTTTTCGCCAGCAGCACTTTACCTTATCAGGCGCCGCCGTTTGATGTGATTAAAGACGAGCATTATCGTCCGGCCTTTGACGAAGCGCTAAAACGCAAACGCCAGGACATCGCCGACATTGCCTGCAATCCTGCCGAGGCGACTTTCGAAAACACCTTTATTGCGCTGGAAAAAAGCGGTGAAATGCTTTCGCGCGTGACGTCTGTTTTCTTTGCGATGGCTGCATCAAATAGTAATGATGAGATTCAGCGCCTTGATGAGGCGTTCTCGGCAGAGCTTGCCGGGCTGGCAAACGATATTTATCTTAATGACGCGCTATTCAAGCGGGTTCAGACGGTCTGGGAAAAGCGAGAAACGCTGGACCTGGACAGCGAGTCCTGTCGACTCATCGAGGTGATTTATCATCGCTTTATTCTTGCCGGGGCGATGCTTGGCTCACAAGAAAAGACCGAACTGAAAACGTTGAATACCGAAGCGGCGACGTTAAGCAGCCAGTTTCATCAGTGCCTGCTGGGAGCGGCAAAAAATGGCGGGCTGGTTGTTGATAATGAGGCCGACCTGGCTGGTCTGAGTGATGATGAAGTCGCGTCGGCCGCAACCGCTGCTGCGGAGCGCGGTCTGGCGGGCAGTTGGCTGATTCCGCTTGTCAACACGACACAGCAGCCTGCATTGGCCTCATTGCGTTCACGTGAAACCCGGGAAAAATTGTTTAAAGCGGCATGGCAACGTAACCAGCGTGGAGATGCCAACGATACGCGTGAGCGTATTCTCAGACTGGTGGCCATCCGCGCCAGACAGGCCGAACTCCTGGGGTATGCCGATTACGCGAGCTGGAGCATGGCCGACCAGATGGCGAAAACACCAAAAGCCGCGTTTGATTTTATGCGTGAAATTACGCCTGCGGCACGGGCCAGAGCGGAATGCGAGCTGGCGGATATCCAGGCGCTGATCGACAACGGCTCATCATCGTTCACTGCCCAGGCCTGGGACTGGCTTTATTATTCCGAACAGGTTCGTCGTGAGAAATATGCGATCGACGAAGCACAGATTAAACCCTGGTTCGCGCTGGAGCGCGTACTGGTTGACGGCGTGTTCTGGTCGGCCAGCCAGCTGTTTGGTATCCGCTTTGTTGAGCGTTTTGACCTGCCGGTTTATCACCCTGATGTACGCGTGTGGGAAATATTTGATGCCGATGGTGAAGGCATGGCGCTGTTCTACGGTGATTTCTTTGCGCGCGATAGCAAGAGCGGTGGGGCATGGATGGACAATTTTGTGCCGCAATCCACCCTGTTGGGTACCCGTCCGGTTATCTATAACGTATGCAACTACCCGAAACCGGCCGCCGGCAAAAGCGCACTAATATCCTGGGATGACGTGATCACGCTGTTCCATGAGTTTGGCCATGCGCTACACGGATTATTCGCGAAACAGCGCTATGCGACGTTATCTGGCACGAATACGCCACGCGATTTTGTCGAGTTCCCATCGCAGATTAATGAACATTGGGCCAGTCATCCCGACGTATTCGCCCACTATGCGCGTCATCATGAAAGCGGTGAGCCGATGCCGGATGCGCTGCGTGAAAGTCTGTTCCGCGCGTCGAGCTTTAATAAAGGTTACGATATGACTGAACTGCTCAGCGCCGCGTTATTGGATATGAACTGGCATAGTTTATCCGCCAGTGCCTTGCCGAAGAATGTGGAAGAGTTTGAGGCCGAGACGCTCCATCGCGAAAATATCGATCTCATCGCTGTACCGCCGCGTTATCGCAGCAGCTACTTCTCACATATTTTTGGCGGCGGTTATGCTGCCGGATATTACGCCTATTTGTGGACACAAATGCTGGCTGACGACGGTTACCAGTGGTTTGTTGAACGCGGTGGTTTAAATCGTGAAAACGGGCAGCGATTCCGTGATGCGATTTTATCCCAGGGTAATAGTAGCGATTTAGAAAAATTGTACCGAGACTGGCGTGGGCATGATCCGTTAATTTCGCCGATGCTTAAAAACCGTGGCTTGAGTGACTAAACCAGGTGTTAAGGGCATGCCTGTCGTCATTTTTTACGCGTAGGGCCATGCTGAAAAATATAAAAAGAACCCGCACACAGGGCTGGCGGGTTAAGTATCACAATAAGATAGAGCATTCTGACTATCCTCCCGTTCAGGGAGGATAGCCGATGAGATTTTACGGTACCGTAGTCGTTTCGCAACCTGACATTTTCGGTAGGGGATTATTGTTTAAGGGGGTTAAGTGCGCTGGCTCACAGGCTCTTTACAAATACGTGCAGTTGTTGAAGAAACTCGCCATTCAACTTGCTAATATTGCTGCGTAAATCGTTGAGTTAATGGATTTAATATCGACAATCTGCCCGGAGGCACGAATGAAAAAATCCCAGCGTAAAACGCGTCGCGAGTCCATCTGGTCCACCCGTCCTGAGCATCAGGACCTACAGGAATCACGTTCCGGCAGATTGTGGGCTGGCCGTCAGGCCGGTTGTCAGAGTAAAAAGGCGTGGAAAAATTATGGCTTAAACAATGCACTCGCCGTTTAGCTTTAGTTGAATAACGCAGTGGTAGGATTATTTTACAGCAACGGTTACCTAATCAAGGAGAGCGGGTAACCGGAGAAGTAAAAATCTATCCATGCAAGCATTTATACCGCCAGTCATTCTGGCGGTTTTTTTTATCTCTTTATCCGGGATGATTATTGTGGTGTTGGTTAGTCATTCCATTTTCCGCTTAAATAGGCGGTGAGAAAACCGGAAAGCAGAATGAGTCCCACGGCAACCAGAAACACTTGCATATTATCCAGCATGACGACCTCCTCTTTAACGATTTCACTAGCAACATCTATTAGCGTACTCTCTTAAACTTAGACTAACGCCCTCATTTGTGAATTAATTATTTGTTGCGGTAAATCTTTTTCGATAGGCCAGCGGGCTGATTGCAAAATGTTGCTGAAAGCGCAGACGGAGATTTTTGGCATTACCAAATCCGGTGATTTCCGCGACCTTTTCTACGCTGTCTCTGCCGGTAGTCAAATGGTGTTGAGCCTGCAACAAACGCTCGTCAAGCAGCCAGCGAGCAGGGGTTTTTCCGGTTGCTTCCTGGAAGCGGCGCAGGAATGTGCGTTCGCTCATGCCGACTTTGTCAGCCAGCGAACGCACGCTATGGCTCTCCGCCAGGTGCTGGTGGAGAAAGTCAAATAACATCCCTAAGCGCTGACTTTCGCGGGAGCGGGCGACGGGCCGGGTAATTTGTTGCTTTTGCGCGCCGTCGCGGTGTGGCTGGATGACCAGTCGTCGAGCAACCCGGTTGGCGGCCTCCAGCCCAAAATCAAGCCTGACAACGTGTAAGCAGAGATCGATGCCAGCGGCGCTGCCGGCAGAAGTCAGTACGTTCCCCTCGGCGATATAAAGTACGTCATCCACAACGCTAATTGCCGGGTAGCGTTGCTGGAGTAGCGTGGTATAACGCCAGTGGGTCGTGGCACGTTGACCATCAAGCAGGCCAGCCGCCGCCAGAACAAACACGCCGGAACAGATAGATAACACCCGGCATCCGCGCCGATGCGCCTGCTTTAGCGCCAGGCTCAACGCTTCCGGCACCGGGCTATCCACACCGCGCCAGCCAGGGACGATAATGGTATCGGCTTCTTCAAGCAGGCTCAGGTCGCCATCGGCCATCACGCGAACGCCGCCGGTAGCGCGCAGGGCACCTTCATCGACGGCAGCAACGGCAAAGCGATACCAGCTTTCACCCATTTCAGGCCGGGGCAGGCCAAACACCTCTACCGCCACGCCAAATTCAAAGGTACAGAGCCCGTCGTAGGCTAGCGTCACCACCAGGGGGGCGCGTATTGTCATATTCTGGCTGTTTTCTGTCATTTCTGTGGGCAGTTCTCTTATCGGGAGCCTGTTTATACTCATCGCATCGTTACCATAGTGGTAATACCTAACGGGAGAGTCAATGATGAGTTACGTTACCGAATTTCCGGCGGCCAGCGCGGCTGACGCCGCAGCCCATTTTCGCCAGCGTCTGGGTTTTGAAACTGACTGCGCCGACGTGCACGCCGCCCTGCAGGAGCCAGAAGTGGATTTTGTCCTGCTCCATGTGGTGGGCAGCGCCGGGACGTTTGCCCGACGCCATTTACCCGGCGCGATCCATCTTCGCCATGCTGAGATGAGCGCTGAACGCATGCAGGAATGGCCGCAAGAGACCTTATTTGTGGTCTACTGCGCCGGTCCACACTGCAATGGCGCTGACCGCGCGGCATTAAAGCTGGCGACGCTGGGCCGACCGGTGAAAATTATGCTTGGCGGTATCACCGGCTGGGAAGATGAAGGTTTTGCCTTTAGCCAGGGATCGTGAATTTTTTTCATCTATCATGAATTATTCTCGTTTGCTTGTGGTGCACACGGATGACACTATCTGGACATATAGCCATCCAGAAGGCTAAAAAGTTCAAATAATAAATTATCACACCGGGTAACCAGTTTGCCCGAGTGAATAAGGAGAATCGCATGCCACATCAACACGCCCCGTACCGCGCCGATATTGTCGGCAGTTTTTTACGCCCGCTGACCATCAAACAGGCGCGCCAGCAGCTGGCTGACGGTGAAATTACCGCGCAGCAGCTGCGTGCAGTTGAAGATGCTGAGATTCGTCGCGTGGTGCAGCATCAGTGCGACTGTGGCCTGCATGTGGTGACCGATGGCGAATTCCGCCGCGCCTGGTGGCACTTCGATTTCTTCGACGGTTTGCAGGGCGTGGAACGCTATGACTCAGATAAAGGTATTCAGTTTAACGGCGTACAGACTCGCGCTCACGGCATTCGCGTGACCGGTAAACTTGGTTTCGGCGACCATCCAATGCTGGAGGATTTCCGTTTCCTGAAAAGCATCAGCGGCGACGCAACGCCAAAAATGACCATTCCAAGCCCGAGCGTGTTGCATTTTCGCGGGGGCCGTAAGGATATTGATGCGACCGTATACCCGGATCTGGCTGATTATTTCAACGATCTGGCAGACACGTGGCGTGATGCTATCCGCGCCTTCTACGATGCGGGCTGCCGTTATCTGCAGTTGGATGACACCGTCTGGGCCTATCTGTGCTCGGAAGACCAGCGTCGTCAGGTTCGTGAGCGGGGCGATGATCCGGATCAACTGGCGGCTATCTATGCCGACGTGCTGAACCGCGCGCTGGAAGGTAAACCGGACGATCTGATTATCGGTCTGCACGTGTGCCGCGGTAATTTCCGCTCCACGTGGATTTCTGAAGGCGGCTATGAGCCGGTGGCGGAGATTTTGTTTGGCCGCGTCAACGTCGATGCGTTCTTCCTTGAGTACGACAACGACCGTTCCGGCGACTTCGCGCCGCTGCGCTTTATTCGTCCTGGTCATCAGAAAGCCGTCCTGGGGTTGATTACCACCAAGAACGGCGAGCTGGAAAACCCGGAAGGCGTGAAAGCGCGTGTCAAGGAAGCGGCACACTACGTTGCGCTGGAACAGATTTGTCTCAGCCCGCAGTGCGGTTTTGCTTCGACCGAAGAGGGCAACAGCCTGAGCGAGCAGCAGCAGTGGGACAAGGTCCGCCTGGTGACGGGCGTCGCGGCCGACATTTGGTCATAACGATCTCTTCCCGGGGCCGAATTGGCCCCGGATAACCCTACGCCGCGCTGACGGTGGTGCCCCAGGTACTGGCCTTAATTCCACGGAAAATCAACAGCCACGCCAGCACAATGGTGACCATCATGATGGGGAATAGCATGACTGGCGGGAAATGGGTCAGGATCTGCCCGGTCAGTAGTGGGTTAAGAGCAGCGCCTAACCACCCCAGCGCCTGAGCGGAAAAATAGCTGGCTTTCATGCCCGGTGGAGCGATGTTATCGATCAACATGTATTCACCCGGTGCGTAGATGACTTCTCCCAGGGTGAAAACGGCTGCCGCCAGCCCCCAGAACCACAGGTTGTCGCCAGAAAACATAAACCCTGTCAGACCTATCACATAGCAAACGGTACCAAAGGTCATTAATGGTCGCAGATTATTGGCAGTGAGCTTGCGACCAATCGCGTACTGTAGTGTGACGACCACGGCGGCGTTCACCGGCAAAATCACGGCCACGACCTTTTCAGCAAAGTTACTGTCGCCAACTGCCAGCACGTACTGAGAGAGGCAGGATGCAAAAGAACCGCCAACGAAGGACGCCAGCAGGCCCGACAGCGTGAACCACAGCAGCGCCCGGTCGCGCAGCAATACTGACGGTGACCAGGCGATGGGCGTTTCCGGGATTTCTGTTGGTCTCAGACGTTCAACATAGCGCTGGATAAACAGCAGCGGGAAGGCCGCGCATATCGCTGCCAGCCAGAAAGGCAGGTTAATACTTTGCATGACCAGCAGCGTTCCAATCGGCGGACCGATAGTCCAGCCAATATTCAGAAACGTGTAGTTAAGCGAAAAAACCTTCGCTTTGGTTGTCGGCGCGAGGGTATCGGAGAAATAGGCTTTCAGTACGGTGGAAAACACCGAGTACGAGCAGTTGATCAGCGAGAAGAAAAAAACCACCAGCACCACGCTATGGACCAGCGGAATGGCGACAAAACCGCAGATAAAAAAGGCGACGGCAATCAGCATGTAGCGTTTTTTATCAAATTTATCGGCCAGAATCCCGAAGCCGAGGCTGAACATGACGCCAACCACCAGCGCAATGGACATGGCATAACCGATGGTATCTACCGTCATTGCGTACTGACGCGTGAGATAAATGGTCATAAAGGGAAGTGTGGCGCCGCGTCCGATAGTTAACAGTAACGACGATGCCAGTAGCGCGATCGTAGATCGTCTGGTCGTTGGTTTCATTTTCCTGCCTGATAGATGTCGTTGTATTGTTTTTTGTTATCTCTTTCACAAATATCATGCCATAAGCAGCTTGTATAGCCGTGGTCGTGTTGGGGAGTGCGATTTTGAACTGCCAAAAATAATGATCTATTCCTCGTCTGAATTTTTCGTTACTTTGGTTAGGTTTACATAAATTTAATAAATGTTGGGGCGAGGCATGACGCGTAAAGATGGGCTACTGGCGCTGTTGGTGGTTGTGGTTTGGGGGCTGAACTTTGTGGTGATCAAAGTCGGCCTGCACGGTATGCCGCCGCTGCTGTTAGCGGGGCTACGCTTTTTATTTGTCGCTTTCCCGGCGCTATTCTTCGTTCCACGTCCGCGGGTTCCGCTACCGCTGCTGCTTGGCTACGCGCTCACCATCAGTTTTGGCCAGTTTGCCTTTCTGTTTTGTGCCATCAACTTCGGCATGCCGGCTGGGCTGGCCTCGCTGGTGCTTCAGGCGCAGGCTTTCTTTACCATCATTCTTGGTGCCTTCGCCTTTGGTGAGCGACTGCAGCGTAAACAGCTGGTGGGGATTTCGCTGGCGGTGTTTGGCGTGCTGGTGCTGATTGAAACCAGTATGAGCGGGCAACACGTTAAGCTGCTGGGCTTTATGCTGACGCTGGCGGCGGCGCTGTGCTGGGCCTGCGGTAATATCTTTAATAAGAAAATCCTGCACCATGATTCGAAACCCGGGGTGATGTCGTTGGTGGTATGGAGCGCGTTGATTCCTATTCTGCCGTTTATGCTGAGCTCGTGGATTTTCGAGGGGCCGCAGTTGATGACCCAAAGCCTGATTCACATCGACCTGACGACCATACTGTCGCTGGCGTATCTCTCGTTTATTGCCAGCATTGTGGGTTATGGCATCTGGGGTTCGCTGCTTGGCCGTTATGAAACCTGGCGCGTGGCTCCACTGTCACTGTTGGTGCCGGTGGTGGGGCTCGCCAGTGCAGCGTTGTTGCTGGATGAAACGTTGTCGGCAATGCAGTTGATTGGTGCGCTGTTGATTATGGCCGGACTGTTTATTAACGTCTTTGGTCTACGTTTGCCAGGGATGCGGCGGGTGGTGAAGGGCTAAAAAAAGCCCCGCGATAGCGGGGCAATGAATGTTTAGCGATTATTTTCATTGTAATAAGGTACACCCAGCTCATCAGATTTATCGCTACCGGCACCCATATGATTGAAATCAAACGGTGACTGGCTGCTGGCGGACGGCATCAGCATGGTGTCGTGCGCAGTTCTGTGGGCCGGAAGTTGCTCCGCGTAGCTCTGAGTTGAGGCCATCGCTAGCAGGGCGAAGGCAACGGAAGCGAACAGTTTCATTATTTCCTCGATACGTCTTATTGCAGGCGATTAACAAACACAGTGATTAATAGGGTGGAGATAGCGAGACTCTCCGTGCATATTGGTGACGCGGTACTTGTGCGGTGGCACGTCGAAATAGTTTTTAAACGTTCGCGTCAACGTCTGCTGAGATTCAAAACCGTAGCGTTCGGCCAGATACAGAATCGGCTCATTACCTTCTTTTAATTTCTGGGCGATTTCCGTCAGCTTACGGGTGCGAATGTACTGACCTAATGAATGACCGGTCTCTTTTTTAAACATCCGCTGCAGGTGCCATTTGGAGTAACCAGAACGTTCTGACACTTTTTCAAGCGACAGCGGCGATTCCAGGTTCTCTTCGATCCAGTCCAAAATGCTATGAATAGTAATAGCGTCAGTGTTACGTCTGGACATCGTCTTACCTCTTCTTCTGTTTACGGCAATATTTTTTTAAGCAGAAGCTCGAGTGTTGCTACTTCATTTGCCGTTAAGTTTTTTGTTAATTCCTGGTGCAGGTTTTGCCCAACGAGCAGATGGCATTGTTCACAAATGGCTGCGCCTTCCGGCGTCAACTGAATCAATACACCCCGCTTGTCGCTTGGATTGGGTAACCGGGCTATCCAGCCCCGACACAGCAAACGGTCAAGCATGCGGGTGAGCGCGCCCAGATCCACCGACAAGGTTTTTTTCAATTCCACGGGGGTGATACTGCCTTTACAACGAATAGAGCACAGCACTCTAAACTGTGAGGCGGTAATGTCTTCTGGCGATAAATGCTCGTTGAGTAAGCGATCTTTCTTTTGGTTAACCAGGTGAATCAAATGCCCAAGTGGAATCATTTCATTGAAGAGATCGCTTGTGCTGTTCACAATGGTTGCCCTGGCAAGTACTTTAGTTGCGATGGATATTATTTCTCACGCAACCATAAGTCAACTGAATGGGTCAGGCGATGCCACGAATTGCTAAAACGCTTCAGGAAGGCCTAAATAGGATATCCTGTAAAGGAGCACCCCGTAGCAAGAGATGCTGTACAAAAGGGCGCCGACCTGGCGTACAGACCGATTTTTTCCGTAAAACAGACAGGATTTTTAAACGCTTATGAAGGAACTCTTTCAGGCAATTGGGCTGGGTCTGGTGGTGTTGCTACCGCTGGCTAACCCGCTAACCACCGTCGCGCTGTTCCTCGGCCTTTCGGGGAATATGAACAGCGCGGAGCGTAACCGACAGTCGCTGATGGCTTCCGTTTACGTTTTCGCCATCATGATGGTGGCCTACTATGCGGGCCAGGTGGTGATGAATACATTCGGGATATCAATACCTGGCCTTCGTATCGCCGGCGGGCTGATTGTCGCTTTTATTGGTTTTCGCATGCTGTTCCCGCAGCAGAAGGCGCATGACTCACCGGAAGCGCGCAGTAAGTCCGAAGAGCTTCAGGAAGAGCCGACCGCCAATATCGCCTTTGTGCCGCTGGCGATGCCCAGCACCGCAGGCCCTGGTACCATTGCGATGATCATCAGCTCGGCTTCAACGGTGAAGCATGGCGTCAACTTCCCGGAGTGGGTGGTGCTGGTCGCGCCGCCGATTATCTTCGCGCTGGTGGGGGTGATTTTATGGGGCTGCCTGCGTAGTTCAGGCGCCATTATGCGTCTGGTGGGCAAGGGCGGCATCGAGGCGATTTCCCGTCTGATGGGCTTCCTGCTGGTGTGCATGGGGGTGCAGTTTATTATTAACGGCGTGCTGGAAATTATTAAAACCTATCCCGCGTAATAGCAGTCAGGCCGGGACTCACTCCCGGCCTGATCACGCGTGTTAATGCTGATGAGCCTGTTCTTCTAACGATGCCGTTGGCCAACGGCGGAAAATGACCACCGCCCAGATAAACGCCGCCAGCGCGGGCACGGCGCCCACATAGCCGATGGATGACATCGATAAGTGGGTGCTAATCTGGCTGCCCAGCAGAGCGCCAGCCCCAATCCCGATATTGAAAATACCAGAGAATAACGACATCGCCACGTCAGTGGCATCCGGTGCCAGCGCCAGAACCTTCACCTGCATACCCAGGCCAATCACCATAATGGCGATTCCCCAGAAGATGCTTAGTACCGCCAGATGTGTCGCATCCTGTGCCGCAGGCAACAGCAGCAGCAGACAAACGAGCAGCAAGCCAATCGCACTGCTGATGAGCCCGGATGCATGCAGGTTCCCCAATTTGCCAAACAGCACGCTACCGATAATTCCCGCACCGCCAAGAATCAGCAGCAGCACAGTGGCAAAGTTGCCGCTCAGTCCGGCCACGGTCTGGACAAAGGGTTCAATATAGCTGTAAGCGGTGTAGTGGGCGGTGACCACCACGACGGTTAGCAGGTAGATGCTCATTAGCGCCGGACGGCGGAACAGCACCGGCAGGCTTTTCAACGAACCGGAATGTTCGCTTGGCAAGCGCGGCAGCAGCTTAATCAAGGCCAGCAGCGTTATCAGCGCCCCGACGCCGATGGCGAAGAAGGTGGTGCGCCAGCCAAAGTACTGGCCGACGATACGGCCAATCGGGATGCCGAAAACCATCGCCAGCGCCGTGCCGGTGGCAATCAGGCTCAGCGCCTGAGCGCGTTTTCCTGCGGGCGCCATACGAATAGCCAGAGAAGCGGTAATCGACCAGAACACCGCGTGGGCGAAGGCGATGCCGATGCGGCTGGCGACCAGCACCGTGAAGTTCCACGCCAGGAACGAGAGCACATGGCTGGCAATAAACAGGACAAAGAGCCCGATCAGCAGCTTGCGGCGCTCCATCTGGCTGGTGAGCAGCATAAATGGCAACGACATTACCGCCACGACCCACGCGTAGATGGTCAACATAATGCCGACCTCGGCGGTTTGCATGCCAAAGCTGTCGGCGATATCTGACAGCAGGCCAACCGGAACGAACTCAGTAGTATTGAAAATAAAGGCCGCGACAGCCAGCGTGACTACCCGAAGCCACGCGATCCGACGAGAGACGGCGTTTGTTGTCATAGATAATGCACCGGGGGCGTTAGATAAATGAAGAGACGTGGGATCTTAAAGCTATTATTGCTGCAAACACAATCATTATGTGATTCAGATCTCATTTTAAGTTTGAGTGACAGTGTCACCGATTGCAGAAAAAAGGGTCTTGTCGTTGTTAAGATTTTGTGTCAGTTTGCGATAACGTGGAGATAATGCAGAGGAAAAATATGCACGAGATTGATTTTTTTATGGTTGATGCCTTTAGCGACCGAGCCTTTGGGGGCAATGCGGCGGCAGTCTGTCTGCTGGAATCATGGCCAGCAGATGACCTGCTGCTTAAAATGGCGCAACAACATAATCAGTCGGAAACCGCGTTTATTGTGAAACAGCCAGGTGGCTTTGCGTTGCGCTGGTTTACCACGCGTCATGAAGTTAACCTTTGCGGTCACGGCACGCTGGCCAGCGCCCATGTGGTGTTCAACTATCTCGACTATCCGGATGAGCGAGTTCATTTTGAGACGCTATCTGGTCGTTTAACCGTGACCCGTCGCGGTGAATGGTTGACGCTGGATTTCCCCATCAGTGTGACCGAAGAAGCGCTGCCGCCAGAAGAGATGCTGCGTGCGCTCGGGATCGGCGAGTATCGCCACGCGCGTAAAGGCCGCGCATGGGTGATTGAACTGGAGAATCAGCAACAGGTTGAAGCACTGCAACCGGATATCGGCGCGATGATACCGGGCGAACATAAAGTGTCGGTGACGGCGAAAGGCGACGGCGAATACGATTTTGTCAGCCGATTCTTCTCGCCAGGCGAAGCGGTCTGGGAAGATCCGGTGACTGGCTCGGCGCACACGATGTTGATTCCTTACTGGGGTGAAAAGTTGGGGAAAACGCAGATGTTGGCGCGTCAGGTATCCGCCCGTGGCGGCGATGTACGCTGCGAGTGGCGGGGAGAACGGGTCTTCATGAGCGGGAAGGCGAGAACCTATTTGCAGGGTAAGGTGTTTCTGGATTAACCCGGCGTCGCTGTGCTCAGCCGGGTGGACTGACTCAGAACTAGGGTAATAGCGCAATATTCGCTTTAATCACCTCAACCGACCGGGCGAACTTTTCCTGTTCGTCCGCTTCCAGCTGAAGCTCAATAACTTGCTGAACACCGCTTTGCGCCAGCACGGCAGGCACACCGATAGCGACGCCGTTCACGCCATATTCGCCATCAAGAATGCAGGAGATGGCCAGCGCACGGTGGCTACCGGTGAAGACATTGCGACAGATCTCGGCAATGGTTCCCGCAATACCATACTCGGTACAGCCTTTACCGGCGTAGATCTCAAAACCCAGCTTGCGCACGCTGTCGGCCATCGCCTGGCGGTCAAGTTCGCGGCCGGTACGGTGCCGATAAACCTGTTCGATTGGCGAGCCATAGACTGAAGAGTGTGACCAGACCGGAAACTGGCTGTCGCCGTGCTCGCCGAGAATAAAGGCGTCAATGCTTTGCGCACCGATATCCAGATCCTGCGCCAGCTTGCGGCGAAGACGCGTGGTATCCAGCCACACGCCGGTGCCGATGACCTGACTGCGAGGGAGGCCGGATAGCTGCCAGACTTGCCAGGTAATAATATCGCACGGGTTGGTGGCGATCAGAAAGATGCCGTTGAAGCCGCCTGCCATCATCTGCGGCACGATACTGTGGACGATTTTGGCCGTGCTTTTTAACTCATCCAGACGGGTTTGACCCGGCTTTAATGCGCCGCCGGACACCGTGATCACAGCGATATCCACATCGGCGCAGTCGCTGGCATCGCGACAGGTAATGGTCATCATGCCGGGCATATAGGCGGCGGCATCGCTAAGATCCTGAGCATGCGCTTCTGCGCGGGTCTTGTTCAGGTCGACCAGGATAAGTTCTTCGCAAATATTCTGATTCAGTAGCGCATAAGCAGCTGACGCGCCAACGTTACCGGCGCCGATGATCATGACTTTACGGGCTTTCGTGTTCATGGTTATTCCATTACATGGGCAAACGACAGGGGATAAAGCTACTCGTTAACAAGTGGTTAGCGCAATACCCGGCCGACAATATAAGTTAATGCTATGAGACGACATGAGGGTGAATGATAGAGTGGGGTGATAAAATAAACAGGAGCCTGCCATGTACACGATCGCTATCACTTCCCCTGCCGACCCGGATGTCAGCGCGTTGATTCACGAGCTGGATAAATATCAGAGCACGCTCTATCCGACAGAAAGTAACCACCTGATTGACCTTGCGGCGCTGCCGGAAAACCAGATTATCGTCATGCTGATTCGCCAGGGGAAAACCGCTGTCGGCTGCGGCGCCATCGTATTAGCAGACGACGGCTGCGGTGAAATGAAACGTGTTTTTATCGACCCGACGCACCGAGGCCAGCGGCTCGGGGAAAAACTCCTGACAGCGCTGGAGACGGTGGCACTGCAACGCGGTTGCACCACGTTGCAGCTGGAAACCGGAATTCATCAGCATGCGGCAATTAACCTGTACACGCGCAGTGGCTATCAAATTTGCGCGGCGTTTGCGCCGTATCAACCGGATCCGCTCAGCGTATTTATGACGAAGCCGTTGGTCACGCAGGTTCATCAAGCAGCGCAATAAACGCTTCCAGTTGGCGGCTCATCGCGCCGCGCCGCCACACCAGCCAGGTCGTTAGCCAGCGCCATTTCTCGGCCAGCGGCCATGCGCAGACCTGCTGATGCCCGGGCATACTTTCCAGCATGCTACGCGGCATTAATGCCAACCCGGCGCCGGCGATCACGCAGGCCAGCATGCCGTGATAAGACTCCATTTCGTGAATACGCCCTGGCGTGGCCTGATCGCTATGAAACCAGCTCTCAAAATGACGACGATAGGAACAGTTAGCGCGAAACGCGTAAATGCTGGTGCCGTTGACCTCACTGGCACGGGTAATGGGGGGATGGCCGTGGGCGGCGACAATCATCATCTCTTCCTGATAGACCGGCATGCCGTCGAGTCCAGGATGCATCACCGGACCATCGACAAAAGCGGCGCTCAGTGTACCTTCCAGTACGCCGTCGATCATGGTACCGGATGGGCCGGTGGCCAGATCAAACTGGATCCGCGGGTAGCGGCGGTTATAGGACGCCAGCGTCTGCGGAATGCGCACGGCGGCGGTGCTTTCCAGCGCACCGAGTGCAAACAGCCCTTGAGGCTCATCGCCAGCGACAACCATTCTGGCCTCATCGACCAGCGCGAGAATTTGCTGACTGTAGCGCAGAAAGCTGTGCCCCGCTGGCGACAGGCGCAGACGCTGGTTTTCACGAATGAATAAATCGACGCCAAGGTCGGCTTCCAGCTGGCGAATGCGAGTGGTCAGATTAGACGGCACGCGGTGCACCTTCTGCGCGGCCTGAGTAATGCTGCCGGTTTGGGCGACGGCATTAAACATCTCCAGTTGAGTTAAATCCATGACTTTCTCATATCGTGAATGGTTCGGTTAATATTATTCAGTTTTCATAAACGGAAGAATAGGTGAGGATGTCACCATGACGCAATCAATCAGAGAGAAAAAGATGACTTCACCTGCAACCCATGCCGTCTCCGTTAACCCGGCCAACGGCGAAACACTCTCCGCGCTGCCGTGGGCGTCCTCTACTGACGTGGATCTGGCGATTACCCTGGCCGATAACGCTTTCCGTCAGTGGCGCAAAACGTCCGTCGCGCAGCGTGCCGATGCCCTGCGCGCCATTGGCCGCGTTCTGCGCGAGCGGGCTGAAGAGATGGCGCAGTGCATCACCCGCGAAATGGGTAAACCCATTAATCAGGCGCGCGGTGAAGTGGCAAAATCTGCCCATCTGTGCGATTGGTATGCCGAACATGGCCCGGCGATGCTGGCGACCGAAGCAACCCAGGTGGAAAACCATCAGGCGGTTATCGAGTACCGTCCGTTGGGGCCTGTGCTGGCGGTGATGCCATGGAACTTCCCGCTGTGGCAGGTTCTGCGCGGCGCGGTGCCGATTATGCTGGCGGGGAACAGTTACCTACTGAAACACGCGCCGAACGTCATGGGCTGTGCGGCGCTGATTGGTGATATCGTTGCGCAAGCGGGCGTTCCGGCAGGCGTCTTTAATTGGGTGAATGCGACGAATGACGGTGTTTCCCAAATCATTAACGATCCACGGATTGCCGCTGTCACTGTTACCGGCAGCGTGCGCGCGGGTAAGGCGATTGGTGCGCAGGCGGGTGCCGCGCTGAAAAAGTGCGTACTGGAACTGGGCGGTTCCGATCCGTTCATCGTACTGAACGATGCGGACATCGATACGGCGGTGCAAGCGGCGGTGATTGGCCGCTATCAGAATACCGGACAGGTCTGTGCGGCGGCTAAGCGTTTTATTCTGGAAGCGAGCATTGCCGAGCAGTTCACCGACAAGTTTGTTGCTGCCGTCGCGGCGCTGAAAATGGGCGACCCGCGGGATGAAGCAAATTATCTCGGCCCAATGGCCCGTTTCGATCTGCGTGATGAGCTGCATGGTCAGGTGATGGCGACGATTAACGAAGGGGCGACTCTCTTACTGGGCGGCGAACTGCCCAGCAGTGAAGGCAACTATTATCCGGCCACCGTGCTGGTCAATGTGGCTCCGACGATGACCGCCTTCCGTCAGGAGATGTTTGGCCCGGTGGCCGCGATCACCGTCGCACGCGATGCCGATCACGCGCTGGCGCTGGCGAACGACAGTGAGTTTGGTCTGTCGGCAACGGTCTTTACCGCGGACCCGATACAGGCGCAGCGTTTTGCCGACGAGCTGGAGTGCGGCGGCGTGTTTATCAACGGCTACAGTGCCAGCGATGCGCGCGTGGCCTTCGGCGGCGTGAAAAAGAGCGGCTTTGGTCGTGAGTTGTCGCATTTTGGCCTGCGCGAATTCTGTAACGTTCAAACGGTATGGAAAGATCGTCGATAAGCGAAACGACGTAGCCCTTACGCTCTGCTATACTCCCTGGCCGAAAATAGCCTGTGGGCAAGGAGTGGTAAGTGGCTACGGTTATCAATAATGTCATGCTGGCGTCGATCCTCGACGACGTCAGGCCGCTGATTGGGCAGGGGAAAGTGGCGGACTATATTCCGGCATTGGCCTGCGTAAGCGGCAAAAAACTGGGGATCGCTATCAGTACCGTCGATGGGCAGCACTTTAGCGCTGGCGACGCCAACGAGCGATTCTCCATTCAATCAATTTCCAAAGTCCTCAGTCTGGTCGTGGCGATGAATCACTATCAGGCCGAGGAGATCTGGTCGCGGGTGGGTAAAGATCCTTCCGGGCAGCCGTTTAACTCTCTTTTACAGCTGGAAATTGAACAGGGTATTCCACGTAACCCGTTTATTAACGCTGGCGCGCTGGTGGTCTGCGATATGCTGCAAGGGCGACTCAGCGCACCGCGCCAGCGGATGCTGGAGATCGTACGTAAGCTGAGCGGCGTGTCGAACATCGGTTATGACGCGCAGGTCGCGCGCTCGGAGTTTGAACATTCGGCGCGGAATGCGGCGATCGCCTGGCTAATGAAATCCTTTGGTAACTTCCATCACGACGTGGCGACCGTACTGCAAAATTATTTCCATTACTGTGCGCTTGAGATGAACTGCGTAGAGTTGGCGAGGACTTTTCTGTTTCTTGCCAACCAGGGGCAGGCGCTGCATCTCGACACGCCGGTGATCACCCCCATGCAGACGCGGCAGGTTAATGCATTGATGGCGACCAGCGGTATGTACCAGAACGCCGGCGAATTTGCCTGGCGAGTAGGGCTGCCAGCGAAATCTGGCGTGGGCGGCGGCGTGGTTGCTATCGTACCGCACGAAATGGCGATAGCCGTCTGGAGCCCGGAACTGGATGACGCGGGTAACTCTCTGGCCGGCGTGGCAGCCCTGGAGGCGCTGACGCAGCAGATAGGACGTTCAGTTTACTGATGGATACTCTCGACAGTTTATTTGCGCGGCTGCAGCGTTCAACCTTCCGCAGCCGCTTTCGCCTTGGCGCAAAAGAGCGGCAGTACTGTATTGATAAAGGCCCGGAGATTATCGATAGCCATGCGGCCGATTTTATCGCCGGGCGTCTGGCGCCCGCACAGCCGAAGAACGACGGTAAGCAGACACCGATGCGTGGTCACCCGGTATTTATTGCCCAGCACGCCACCGCTACCTGCTGTCGCGGCTGCCTGGAAAAATGGCACCATATCCCGCAGGGGCAGGCGCTGAGTGCGGATCAACAGCGCTATATTGTGGGTGTTATTCACCACTGGCTGGTCATCCAGATGAACCGTAACGAACGCTAGCACGCTTAAGTTTATTCTGAAAAGCTATCTATTTTGATAGCTTGTTTCGACATGCCGCCCTCAATATGATACGGCTGGCATCGCATCGGAATAAATTGTGTTATGAAGAGTTTTGACAAACTTATTGCGAACAATGGGGGAGTGGGAACCCGGTTTGTCAGACGGATGTTTCTGATGCGGATGCTCGGCACCTTCCTCTGTTTTCTGCCTATTTTCTCCGTTCTTGCCGAACTTCATCGACCTGAATACCTGAAGATCTTACTGGCGTTGAACGCCTTTGTCTGGCCCACCGTAGCTTATCTGCGTGCCATGCTCGCGCCAATACCCCGTGAGGTTGAACAACAGAACCTGTTATGGGATGCCGGAGTGGGTGGCTTCTGGATAGCGATGATGGCGATGAATCCGCTGCCATCAGTCGCGATTGCCACGATCCTGCTGACTGACAGGCTCTCTGCGGGGGGACAAATGTTGATGCGTAAAGCCGCGCTGGCCATGCTGGCGGGATTTGCGATCAGCTGGGTAGTGATCGGTATGCCATTTTATGGCGCGGTAAGTCAACGCACGATGCTGGCGACGCTGCCACTGATTTCCTTATATGTTCTGGCACTGAGTCTGCTTACCGATAGCATTGCCGTCAAGCTGCGGCTGAAGAGCCAGGAACTGGAACGTATTGCGATGCTCGACCCGCTGCTGGATATCGCCAATCGTCGTCTGCTGGAGCAGCGTATTTCATGGGAATTGATTCGATTGCAACGGGACTGCGGCCATTCGCTGCTGATGTTTATCGACGTCGACAATTTCAAAGAGATTAACGATCGCTACGGCCATAAGGTGGGCGACGTGATGCTCAAAACCGTGTCGCAAATTTTGCAGATGGCGACCCGGCCAACGGATACTCCCGCACGTCTGGGCGGCGATGAATTTGTTATCCTGCTCCCGGATACCACGCTTGAAGAAGGGCGCTCAATCGCCCAGCGAATTATGGACGCTACCGCGGTGGTGACGGAGCGTCCGGATCATCGCCAGACGCTCACGCTAAGCATTGGGATTGCCGACGCGCTGCCGGAAATGCTGGAAGTCTCCGACTGGCTACAGGCGGCGGACAGCGCGCTGTATGAGGCAAAACGTCGTGGTAAGAACCAGATTTTTGCGCATTAGCGCATCATAAGAAACTGCGATGATAAGACCTATTGTGTTATCAATAAGTTAACGCAATAGTGATAACCTCATTTTCCAGGAGGCCATCATGAACGCATCATTTACGCTGCATACCTTTTCTGAAGCGGAGATTCTCTCCCATCTTGAGCCGCTGTCTGACGTCCTGACCAACTGCGTCAATGGCGGCGCATCGGTTAGCTTTATGCTGCCTTTTCATCACGATACCGCGCTGGCATTCTGGCGGCGAACTGCCGCCAGCGTTGGGCGCGACGAACGCGTGGTTCTCGTGGCCAAAGATGTCGACCAGACGATTGTCGGTACCGTTCAGCTGATTATCGATCAGCCAGAAAACCAACCGCATCGTGCCGACGTGGCAAAACTGTTAGTACACGAACGCGCCCGTCGCGGCGGCATTGCGCGAGCGCTGATGCAGCGACTGGAAGCGGTTGCGGTTGATGCGGGGAAAAACGTGCTGGTGCTGGATACTGCCACTGGCAGCGGGGCGGAAAACTTCTATCAGCGCTGCGGATGGCAGAAAGTGGGCGAAGTGCCGCGCTATGCCCTTATGCCAGACGGTACGCTGACGGCGACCTCGATTTTTTACAAATTTTTATAGACTCACTATTTATTCTCGCAGTTTTGATCAAAACAGGGTTTCATAAGCGGAAAATCTGATAAGTTATTAGACCAATTGAGCAGGCTGTATGACTAATCCAGAAAGGAACCCATTGTGAAAACACTTAACCGCCATGATTTCCCCGGTGCCCAATACCCTGAACGTATTATCCAGTTTGGCGAAGGAAACTTCCTGCGCGCGTTTGTTGACTGGCAGATTGACCTGCTGAACGAAAAAACCGACCTGAATTCAGGCGTGGTTATCGTTCGTCCGATCGCCAGCGACTTCCCGCCTTCACTGAGTACTCAGGATGGCCTGTACACCACGATTATTCGCGGTCTGAATGAGAAGGGTGAAGCGGTGAGCGATGCGCGCCTGATCCGCTCCGTCAACCGTGAAATCAGCGCCTATAACGATTACGCAGAATTCCTCAAGCTGGCTCATAACCCGGACATGCGTTTTGTGTTTTCCAACACCACCGAAGCGGGTATTAGCTATCACGCAGGCGATAAGTTTGACGATGCACCGGCGGTTAGCTACCCGGCAAAACTGACTCGTCTGCTGTTCGAGCGCTTCAGCCATTTCAACGGTGCGGCGGATAAAGGTTGGGTGATCATTCCTTGCGAACTGATTGATTATAACGGTGAAGCCCTGCACGAGCTGGTGGTTCGTTACGCGCAGGAGTGGGCGCTGCCGGCAGAATTCATGACTTGGCTGAATGAGTCTAACGCCTTCTGCTCAACCCTCGTTGACCGTATCGTGACCGGTTATCCGCGTGATGAAGCCTCTCAACTGGAAGCGGAACTGGGTTATAAAGACGGTTTCCTCGATACCGCTGAGCACTTCTACCTGTTCGTGATTCAGGGGCCAAAATCACTAGCCAGCGAACTGCGTCTGGATAAACTGGCGCTGAACGTGCTGATTGTTGACGACATCAAGCCGTATAAAGAACGTAAAGTTGCGATTCTGAACGGTGCGCACACCGCGCTGGTGCCGGTAGCTTTCCAGGCAGGTATTGATACCGTGGGTGAAGCGATGAACGATGCGGAAATCTGCGCATTCGTTGAGAAAGCGATCCACCAGGAAATCATCCCGGTGCTGGACCTGCCGAAAGACGAGCTGGAGTCGTTTGCGAGTGCGGTAACTGGTCGTTTCCGTAACCCGTATATCAAGCACCAACTGCTGTCTATTGCGCTGAACGGTATGACGAAATTCCGTACCCGTATTCTGCCGCAGCTGCTGGCAGGGCAGAAGGCGAGCGGTAAATTGCCTGCGCGTCTCACTTTTGCGTTGGCTGCTCTGATTGCCTTCTATCGCGCAGAACGTAACGGTGAAGCCTATCCGGTGCAGGATGATGCGCACTGGATTGAACGTTACCAGCAGCTGTGGGCGCAACATCGCGACCAACAGATTAGCACCACCGATCTGGTCAGCGCGGTACTGTCTGTCAGCGAACACTGGGAACAAGATCTTACACAGGTTTCTGGATTGGTCGAACAAGTCGCTGCTGACCTCGACGCTATTCTGACTCAGGGCATGCGTAAAGCGGTACAGCCGCTTTGCTAATCACGGCCTGATCGCAGCTGTAAACCCGGCACTGGCCGGGTTTTTTGTTTGTTGTGCGACCAAACGCAAAGAGGGCGATGCATCGTTGCTAGCCTGCTTTATTAGTTACAACATACATTTTTTATTCGCTTATTATCCTCATGAAACATCGAGCAAAAGGGTCTGCCAGTAAGATGGAGCGCCGCAAAGCATATCATTACCGCCTGATCATCGCTTGAATACATGATGAAGATCACGTTTAATACACAACTTATTAACCTGATTGATATAAAAATGATCGTTCGTCCTCACCAGCACTGGCTGGCTCGCATTTTCGTTTGGCACGGCTCGGTACTGCCAAAAATTTTCTCGCGTTTACTGCTCAACTTTCTGTTGTCGATTGTGGTGATCCTCATTTTGCCGTGGTATTCGTCGCTTGGCGTGAAATTGACCGTCGCGCCGTTCAGTATTCTCGGCGTGGCCATTGCAATCTTTCTGGGTTTTCGCAATAACGCCTGCTATTCACGCTACGTCGAGGCGAGGCAACTATGGGGCCAACTGATGATCGCCTCACGCTCTTTGCTTCGCGAGGTCAAAAATACGCTGCATGACGATCCGCATGTCAGTGAATTTGTAGGTTTGCAGATTGCCTTTGCCCATTGTCTTCGTCTGACTCTACGCCGTCAGCCGACACGTGCCGTGCTGGCAAAGTATCTTAGCGAGCCGCATCTTAACCAGGTGCTGGCCGCACAGTCTCCGGCGAACCGAATTCTGTTGATCATGGGTGAGTGGCTGGCGGAACGTCGTCGGGCGGGTGAGTTGTCGGATATTCTGTTCCACAGTCTGAATATCCGTCTTAACGATATGTCTATCGTGCTGGCGGGCTGCGAGCGTATTGCCAACACGCCGGTACCCTTCGCCTATTCGTTGATTCTTCACCGTACGGTGTATCTGTTCTGCATCATGCTGCCTTTCGCGTTGGTGGTTGATTTGCACTATATGACGCCGTTTGTCTCGGTGCTGATTTCGTATACCTTTATCTCGCTGGATACGTTAGCAGAAGAGCTTGAAGAACCCTTCGGTATGGAAAATAATGACTTACCGCTGGATGCCATCTGCAATGCCATCGAGATCGACCTGCTGCAAATGAACGATGCCACAGAGATACCTGCGCGCCTTACCGTCGATAAGTACTATCAGCTCAGCTAAGAGGTGACACGTGAACGTTGTGAATCGTCCCATTCAGGCAGAAGATAAAGCTCAGTGGTTAGCGCTGTGGAAAGGATATAACGACTTTTATGGCAGCAGCCTTGCTGATGAGATCACCGAGCATACCTGGCAGCGGATACTGAGCCCTGAATCGCCAATTTTTGGCCGGGTTGCCGTGGTGGATGGACGTGTGGCGGCATTCGCGCTCTGTGTTCTGCACGAAGGGACCTGGGTAAGTTCACCCATCTGCTATCTGGAAGACTTGTTCGTTGATCCGGCGTTTCGCGGTCAGGGTATTGCTCGTCAGCTGATGCATTTCGTGCTAAATGAGGCCAAAGAGCAGGGGTGGTCACGTTTCTACTGGCATACTCGTATTCATAATCCTGCCCGTAAGCTTTATGATGAATTCATCGCTGCGGATGATTATGTACGATATTGTGTTAGGCTTTAAACCCAATACACAGAATAAATCATTAAGGTTTTCCATGTTTAATGGTTGCAGTGACATAAGGAGAATCAAAATGGAAAGGCGTATCGAGACTGCCGTTAACATCATTCTGTTCATTTCACTGTTTGCGACTGCCTGGGACCTGTCGCTGGTTCGTTCCTTTAGCTGGTAAGCTAAAGCGAGTAGAGCGAAACCGTCCTTCCGGGCGCGATACCTGTTGCGCCCTTGTACAATGTATGAACATGCCAATAATCAACGGCTTTTAGGCTATTTACCCACAAGGTTGTGCACCGTTTCTGTGGATAACATCGGGCGCTTCATCCCTGAAACGTCTTACGCCACTCGCCGGGACTGACGCCCATTTTTTCACGAAAGGTCTGACGAAACGTGATAGATGACTGAAAGCCTGCACGTTCCGCAACCTGCTCAATGGACAGCTGGCTGCTCTCCAGCAGTCGTTGGCTTCGCCGCAGTCGCTCTGTCGTCACCCATTCCCCAATCGACATCCCCATGGCCTTCTGGAAATGGCGGGTCAAAGAGCGACGACTCATTGCTGCGCGTTCGGCCAGCAGATCAATACTGAGCGGTGTCTCGAGATTCTGCTGTAAGAAATCCAGCAGATTATTGATGCGTTTATCGTAGCTCCGTTGCGGCAGCGCTTGCTCAATGTACTGCGTCTGGCCGCCTTCCCGATGGGGCGGCGTGACCATCCGTCGGGCTATCTGGTTGGCTACTTTTGTGCCAAAACGCTGACGGATAACGTACAGACAGCAGTCCAGCGCCGCGGCGGTACCGGCGGAGGTGATAAGACCGTCATCGTCCGTATAAAGCACGTTGACGTCGAGCCGCACGTCGGGAAATAAGCGCAGAAACGCGTTTTCAAACTCCCAGTGGGTCACGGCGCGATGATGGTCCAGTAACCCCGCATAAGCCAATGCGAAGGTGCCGAGGCACAGACCGACCAGCGTAGCGCCATTTTGACGCGCGGCGACCAGTGCAGCGAGCAGCGCGGGTGAGGGGTTTTCATCCACATCCCGCCAGTAGGGAACAATGACAATCTCGCATTGCGCAAGGGTAGAAAAATCAGCATCAGCGATGACCGCCGTGCCCTCCTTAGACCAGACCATTCCAGGCGTTTCTGCGCAAATATAGCGAGTGAAACGCTTTTCGCTGCTGACGCTATCGCCAAACAGAATCAGCGGAACCGAAAAATGAAATGTGCTGAAGCCTTCGCTGGCGACGATAGCAACCGAGGTGGTGGTCATAGCGTTTTTCTCTTGTTAATAGGTGACAGTGTCACCATCGGCCGGGGCACTGACGAAGGTTTCAATCTGATTATCGCGCGCATATTCCAGCAAGGCGCTGCGCGTAACAAGACAGTGATTGAGTGCCTCCATATGGGTGGCGACGATCTGCGCTTGCGGTAACAGGCTGTGGGCTTTGAGGACATCTTCCATTCCGAAGATGATGGGGCCAAAACCCAGCAGGTGTGCCCAACCGGTATTCATGATAAGCACATCGGGCTGATACTGGCGCAGGTTCCCTTCGATACCTTTGGTCCAGATTGAATCTCCGAGCAGATAGAGCGTTTTTTCATCAGGATGCTGGAATACCACACCGCAGGCTTCTCCCAAACGCTGAGCCAGTTCAGGAATCGCATAGGCGGCGTCAGAACCATGTTGACCGTCGGTTTTGGTCAACATGATATCGCCATAGCGGCTGGTGTCGGAAAGCTGGCGTAATTGGGTAAACCCCTGAGCGCGGAGCATGGCCTCGTCGCTGGCATTCTGCACATAAATCAGCATAGATTTCGGAATCAAAGCCGCCGCAGCGTCGTCCCAATGGTCGGGATGGGTATGTGTCACGATGATGGCGTCCACATCCAGCAGGCGCTCGATGGGGACTGGCAATTCAACCATCGGGTTACGAAGGTGAGCACGTGCGCTGCCTGCAAAGCCAGGATAGGCGTCTTTTGCCGCCAGCATTGGGTCAACAAGGAAACGTTTACCCGCATAAGCGATCAACTGAGTCGCATTGCGTATTTGCATGATGTCCATCGTCAAAATCCTGTGTTGGGGTCACTGAAGACAGTATGCGGCAGCGGCAAAATCTCGCCATTGGCTGAAAGCCAGTTTTCGATGAAATTGGGCCAATTTTCTACTGTCTGGTACCGCAACGATGCCATTCAGGCATGGAAAGTATGAAAAATCAGTATGTAAAAAGAGCAGGTTGTCCGTAGACAGTACGGGGAATTTGTATTTATCATACAAATGAAGTCAGCCATAGCGCATACGCGTACTGTTCATTCATTACTGGGTCTTTGATTATGTCCGCAGAAGTTAATGCACTCATTGTGCTCGCCCAACTTAACGAAACGAAAGGTTTTTACCGCCGTGCTCTACGTATCTGGCGGGAAGTCTCTACACATTTTGACGCTGATAAAACCCAGTGCCGACTGGCAGCGGAAAAAATAGATCTCTGCAGTTTACATTTGCAAATAAAATCACCTGCTGTAGCGCTTACAGGAAACGAAAAGAAGCAAAACATTGAGCGGGATAAAATTAGAATTCAGCAGTTGCTACAGCAAGGATATAGCATTAAAGAAGTCCAGCTGCTCACCGGGAGATCGAGTGCGTTTATCTATAAATATAATCCACGAAGCAAACCTATCCATTAATAACTGGAAGGAGGAACGCCCAAGGCCTGGCGGAAAGCATAACTAAATGCTGCCGTGCTCGAATAGCCCACCTCTAACGCTACGGCGGTGACATTTTTGTTTTTCTTCAGCAGCATGACCGACTCCAGAATACGCATTTTCTGTTTCCAAGCGCTAAAAGGTAGACCGGTCTCTTTTTTAAAATGACGGGAAAAAGTACGGGCCGACATGCCCAGATGATCGGCCCAATATTCCATTGAATGTTCCAGTCCTGGTGATTCCTGAATAGTTCTGCATACCTTTATCAGAGCATCATCATGCGGCCACGGTAACATCAACTCCACCTCCGGAAGCTGCAAAAGAACATCCAGCAGCACGCTCACCAGTTGACCCTCCTTACCAGAAATGTCATAGCGTTCTGGCGTGTTTGTGGTGGCATAATGAATGAATTCGCGGGCAAAATCGCTGATTGCCACCATTTTACACTCGTTGATCGGCTCGGGTAAAAATGCCGGTTCAACATCCACGCTCTCCAGGTACACATCATCCAGCGCCCATACCGCATGCGTGATGTTGTGTGGGATCCAGATTCCATAATGCGCCGGTATCACCCAACATTTTCCCGCCACGTCGATGCGCATACTACCGGTACGGGCAAAATGGAATTGGGTGAAGACATGGCTGTGGTCGGCAACATGATTATTGGCTTCAAGCACATATGAGCGAAAATAAACCGACTGCGGCAGCTCTTTCATCGAATCATCCTGCGATGAAAACCACTTCTTAGGCTGTATGCTGGAAAAAGGGGGGCGCTTGTCGACCATAATGGCGTCTACTCGATAAATAATGTCCTGACATCATAATACATACCATCGTGTTATCAATGATAATCTCACGCAGAATAAAATGACTTGATGACGGATTAGGATTATGGCGACGGTTTGCTCTGACGTAATAAATGTTGAAGAATTGAATGATAATTGGTCGCGAATGGCTAAAGAACTGCTTCAGCAGGTGGATATTAAGATTAACGGTTCGCGCCCCTGGGATATTCAGGTTCATCATGCTGATTTTTTTAAGCGTGTTTTTCAGCAAGGTTCTCTCGGTTTTGGCGAAAGTTATATGGATGGTTGGTGGGATTGCGACCGACTGGATGTGTTGTTCTATAAAATTCTCAAAGGCAAACTGGATAAACAGATGCCGGGAAACCTGAAAGATATTCTGCGCATTGCCGGTGCACGATTATTTAATCTCCAGACGCGTCGACGTTCCTGGATTGTTGGCAAAGAACACTACGATATTGGCAACGATCTCTTCGCCCGCATGCTTGATCCCCACATGCAATACTCCTGCGCTTACTGGCGAGAAGCGGAGACGCTTGAGCAGGCGCAAAATGCCAAGCTGAAGATGATTTGTGAAAAATTACAGCTCAAGCCAGGTATGCGTCTGCTGGATATTGGCTGCGGCTGGGGAGGGCTGGCAGCTTACGCCGCGCAACACTATGGCGTTAGCGTTGATGGCGTGACCATCTCGCAAGAGCAGCAGAAAATGGCCCAGCAGCGCGGTGAAGGTTTAGACGTCACGATTCTGCTTCAGGATTATCGCGACCTGGATAGAACGTACGATCGCATTGTGTCTGTGGGGATGTTCGAGCACGTCGGGCCGAAAAACTATGACACCTACTTTAGCGTAGTTGACCGCTGCCTGAAGAAAGAGGGGCTGTTTTTGTTGCATACCATTGGCAGCAATGAAAGTGGTGTAAACGTCGATCCGTGGATCAACAAGTACATTTTCCCGAACGGGTGTTTGCCTTCGATTCGTCAGATCGCCAGTGTGAGCGAAAAACGGCTGATCATGGAGGACTGGCACAACTTTGGCAGTGATTACGACAAAACCTTGATGGCGTGGCATCAACGTTTTAACGACGCCTGGCCCGAACTGGCCCTACGTTATACGCCGCGTTTCCGTCGGATGTTTAATTACTACCTGTGTGCCTGTGCCGGCGCATTTCGCGCCCGCGATATTGAACTCTGGCAGGTGCTGTTTAGCCGGGGAAAGGAAGGCGGGATGTACGTTTATCGTTAATGCGTGAGGGTGGCATAGGTCACTATGCCACCCTTGAGTCAGCTTGTTTTCAGAACATCCCGTAAAGCAGCGCGGATACTGTCAGAATGCCGCTGATCATCACCATGATTGAGACCACACCGCGCATCGGTTTCAGCGCAGCCCGGGTGAAGATTAACCAGGTTGGAATAATAAACAGGAAAATGGCAATTAACGGGCCACAAAGTGTTTCGATCATATTAATGACATCCGGGTTAATATAAACCACCACCGATGTGACGATAAACATTAAGACCGAAATCATTAATTTAATCTGCTTAATATGGCTGGTCCGTTTAATACCCAACAGGTCCGTTGCCAAGACGTTAAATGTCTCGGCCACCGGCATTGAAATACCTAAAAATGATTTAGTCATTCCCAGAATCGCAATCAGCGGCGCCAGATAGATCATCACATTCATACCGTCATTACCGCCGATAACCGACAGCACGTTGAGGTTTTGCGCTTTGGCCATTTCAAAGGTTTCGCGCGGGGTGCTCAAAATGCAGCTCAGTACGAAGAAAATAATGCTGAAGAATATCAGACCATAGGCGCGACGAATCACGCGAACGGATTGGGTTTCCCCACCGTTGCCCGGTTCGCGATACCAGGAGGCCAACGCGGGAATCAGCGGCGCGGAGCAGAGTGAAAAGGCGATAAGCGGCAGCGTCAGCCACAAATCTTTCAGTGAATTACCAACCGAGGTGGCGTGAGTCAACTGCCAGGCGTGGGTGATGTTGCTGATATCCCATGCCGGGATTTGCGAAGCGGCCACCACAATGATGGCGATGGCGAACGGTAACGCCAGTGCGCTCATAGTACTGACGACTTTATCGCGGCCTTTACTCAGCACGAGATGCAAAATCGCAAGCACGACCAGCGTCAGAGAGGCGCGGTTGAAGCCGGTGAAATGCAGACGTTCGTTAAGGAAATGGCTGAGGGCATTAATGAGCGAAACAGCGTACACCAACGTCACAGGATAGTGCGCGACGCAGAAAAACAGCTTCATCGCCTGACGGCCTTTGGCGCCGAAGAAAGAGCCGAAGAGCGGCAGCGTGCGGTCGTTTTGCGTTTGCCCGGCATTATCGCGCATAAAAACGCGGCAAATCAGCACGTGCGGCACTAACGATAGCGGGAAACCGAGTAGAAGCAGGAGAATAAAGACGAGCGGACCGCGCGTGCCGATTTCTACCGGCAGGAAAAGCGTGCCTGCTCCGACGGTAGCGCCATACACACCCATCATCCAGATGGTGTCCTTTTTCGTCCATTGAGGACGAGATATTACGGTGTCTTTAGTCATAGTACTCATATATATCGAGAATAACGCGAACGTTAATGGGCGAATTATTGGGTATCCAAACGGGAAAGAAATGTAGAGGGATGAGGTCGTTGTTATTATTTATTCATTGTGCTTGTTTTCGATACTACGGGTACCGCTGCAGCGGCTGCAAGCTTTTTTTCTTATTATTGGTGAGATAAAAAGATATTACTGATTATAATTCACACCGATGTAACTTATCTCGATTTTTATTAAAGGAATCAGCCAGTAGTGGCTGATTCCTTGTGGTTATTATTTCCCCCAGCGGCTTCTTAAATAATCAACGGCCTGCTGCGTTTGCGGTTGTTCCAGATAAGCTTCGCGGAACAGAATCGTTCCATTGATGTTGGCGGCGGACTCATTCAGGTCAATCTGCTTTTTCAGCTCCGGCACACCGCCTTCGATGCTCCAGTCCGGCTCATTCTTCGAGGGTTCGCCCACTTTATATAGTGCGATACCAATATAAAGGCGCGTGTTGGTCGGTTTAACCACGTCTGCCCACCATTTGGCCAGCACGTCGTAACGCGCCGCATCACGGGCAAACGGCCAGTAAATCTGCGGGGCGATATAATCGAGCAAACCCTGCTGCACCCACTGACGGGTATCGGCATAGGATTCATCGTAGGCTGCTGCACCGCGAGTCTCCGATCCCGCCGGATCGTGCGAACGGTTACGCCATACGCCTGCAGGACTCACGCCAAACTCGACATTCGGCTTCAACTGCTTAATGGTGCGGGAGACCTGGGCGATCAATTCCTGCGTATTGTGTCGACGCCAGTCCGCTTTCGAGGCAAACCCCTGACCGTAGCGGCGGAAGGTGACTGTGTCGTTCAGCGAAGAGCCGGCGGTTTCGGTATAGAAATAATCGTCAAACTGCACGCCATCAATGTCATAGCGCGACACCACCTCGGCAACGATGCTGGTGATCCAATCACGCGCTTCCGGAATACCTGGGTCGAGGACAAAACGGTCACTGGCCGTGCGAATCCAGTCACGATGTAACACAAACACGCTCGGAGGCGTCATCGACAGGGTGTTATTGAGCGCGGTGACGGTTGAGGGTTTGGTATTGGTCGAAACCCGATACGGGTTAAACCAGGCATGGACTTTCATGCCGCGTTTGTGCGCTTCATCGAGCATAAACTGCAGCGGATCGTAGCCAGGATATTCGCCAATATTGCCGGTCATCACATCAGACCAGGGCAGAATGTCCGATTTCCACAGCGCCGTTGCGTCCGGTTTTACCTGGAAAAAAACGGTATTGATGCCGAGACTTTTCAGCTTATCGAGTTTTGCCCGCAGCGCGGCTTGCTGTTGTTCGACGCGCAGGGTGGCGTCAGGCGCATTGATGGAGCTTATCGGCGGCCAGTCAAGACGTGACACCGTGGTTAGCCAGACGCCGCGCATCGGTTCGTTGCTCTGCTGTGAACTGCCCGGTTTCACGGTAGAGGAGGGCGTCGTCGATTGTTTCGAATCGCAGCTAACCAGTAAAAATGCGGCAACGATCAGCGCGCTGGCCTTTTTCAGGGTGGAGAGGCGGGAAAAACGAAAAGAGCTGGAAGTCATAGGTGCCGTTATTCGGGTTGTCACGAGTGGGGAACATTTTCGTACTATTTGCGGCGAAGTCAATCGCTTAGCCTGCAGGGAGCGTGACCTTTACTGACCCTTGACAGTGAATGTTCGGTTAATACGCGCTAAGCCATTATTATTTTGATAAAAACCGATTATTACTTTGATAATTCACCGACAGCACGACACGAATTCTCTGCCCACTCCTCGTTCGACAGGCCGATTTCTCCCTGTGATTGACCATTAACGCGGGCGCAATCACAAAAACGAACCCTAACAGCCACCTCGTTGATCTCTGGCATAAATCTTGGATTTGTACGTAGCGATGGGCTTTTCCCGTAACTACTTACAGGATTGATAATAAGGGGAGCGTTATGTGTGCTTTGCGTTCAGCGTCGCCAGGACGCGTGGATGGATTGGCGAAAGTCAAAGGAACCGCCCTATACGGCGATGATATTACGTTGCCGGATATGCTCTACGGCGTCTGCCGCTATGCGGATATCCCGGCGGGCAAAATCGAAGAACTGGATCTCAGCGACGCGCTGGCGGTAGAGGGTGTGGTCAGGATTGCCACCTGGCAGGATATTCCCGGCACGCCGGTGGTCGGCGTTATCGTTAAAGATTACCTGCCAATCGTCAAAGATGAGGTGGTCTTTCACGGCGACGTGATCGCCGTCGTCGCTGCAACCACCTATGAGGCGGCATGCGAAGCGGCCGACAAAATTCACGTGCGCTACACGCCGTATGCGCCGCTAACCGACGTGGAATCCGCGCTGGCGCCGGATGCACGGCGAATTCACCCGGAGCGCGACGACAATATTGCTGCGCATCACCACACGTTGAAAGGCGATATCGAAAAGGGATTTGCCGACTCCCGGCATATCCTTGAACGCGAATATGAGGTGGGCTTCCAGGAACACGCCTACATTGAGCCGGAAGTGGTACTGACCTGGCTTGATCCTACCGATGGCAGCCTGATTATTTCCGGCTCCATTCAGAACCCGCACCGCGTGCGCGGCTTTGTGGCCAAATTTATGGGCTGCCCGCAGAGCCAGATTAACGTCAAGCGCGCGGTGATGGGCGGTTCGTTTGGCGGTAAAGATGATGTGATTGATCATCTTGCCTGCCGCTCCGCGCTGTTGACACGGTTGACCGGAAAACCAATCAAGTTCGCCTATACCCGTGAACAGTCCATTATTGAAAGCTGCAAGCGCCACCCGTACAAAATGAAATACAAAGTCGGCTTTAGCGACGCCGGACGTATCCAGGCGATGAAAGTCGATATTCTCGCCGACAGCGGGGGCTATGCCGCATCATCACCGTTTGTGACCTGGCGTTCTTCCGTACAGGCGGCAGGTCCTTACGCCATTCCTAATGTGCATATCGATGTGAAAGCGATATACACCAACAACAGTTATACCTCGGCGATGCGCGGTTTTGGTTCCCCGCAGGTGGTTTATGCGAATGAATCGTTGATGGATGAAATTGCCGAGTATCTGAATATTTCCCCGGTTGAAATACGTGAAATCAACGCATTACGTCAAGGCGATACGTCCGTCACTGGCCAGGTTTTCGATCAGCATACGGTGTCGGCACTCGAGGTGCTGAAAAAGGCCGCCGCCTCGGCGGAGTTTATGGCCAAGCGTAAGCATTACCATGTGCTGAACGAACAGGGTGGCGTATATCGCTACGGCATTGGGTTAGCGCTCAGCTACCGCGGCTGCTCCATTGGTGCGGAAGGGGTCGATACCTCAACGGCGTTGATTCAGGTGAACGAGGACGGCAGCGTCAACCTCTCCACGTCGGTGTCGGAAAACGGTCAGGGGCTACAGACCACCATGTCGTTAATCGCCGCTGAAGCTTTCGGGATCGCGATGGCCGACATTCACTTCAGTGAACCGCCCACCTCGGTGATTGGCGACGGGGGCTCAACGGCGGCCACGCGCGGGACGATGGTTGGCGGCGGGGCGATTCTGGACGCGGCAGAGAAAATTAAGCGCCGTATTCTGAGCGTCGTGGGTGAGACCATCGGCGCGACGCGACTTGAAGATACCCGCTGGCAGGACGGTTTTATCATCAATAAACAAGATGATAGCCAACGTATCGCGTTTAAAGATGCGGTTAATAAAACCAAATGGGCCAGCGTCAGCCTGACGGAATACGGTTGGTTTGTGCCGCCGCCGATCCACTGGGATGAAGAAAAAGGCTGTGGCAGCCCGTACTTCACCTGGGTATATGGTTGCCAGGTGGCGGAAGTGCGGGTGAACATCAGCACGGGTAAGACCGACCTGCTGCACGTCACCGCCGCGCATGATGTCGGTCAGGTGCTCAATCCCGTCGGTTTTGAAGGGCAGGTATGCGGCGGCGTGGCGCAGGGCTTCGGCTACGCGCTGTTGGAAGATTTCAATATTGAGCACGGCCAGGTGAAGTCGGAGAACTTTGATAGCTACCTGCTGCCAACGATCAAGGACATTCCCGCCATTACGGTAATCGGGGTGGAAAACCCGGATAAAGCAGGCCCGCTCGGGGCAAAAGGTATCGGTGAACCGGCGACTGAACTGGCGGCCGCCGCCATCAATAACGCCGTGAGTTTTGCGCTAGGCACGCGTTTTAATAAGCTGCCGCTGACGCTGGAACAGGTGATTCTTGGCTATAACCTGAAAAAACCGGCGCGGCAAAGTGAACTGATGATCGAGCAGGAGAACAAAAAGCAGGTGCTACGGCTGACCGACGTTACGGTGACAAGGCCGAAGACGTTGGATGAAGCTTTGGCATTGCTTAAAAGTGACGGTGTCACGGCTATCGCAGGCGGTACCGATGTTATCGTACAGGGGCGTCTGCAAACCAAATCGGTGAAGCTGGTTGATATTTCTCGTCTCAGTGAACTGACTCAGGTGACGGAAGACCCGCAAAGCCACGAAGTGTCGATTGGCGCCGCGGTCACCTTTAACCGTATTACCGACCACCCTCTGCTGCGCGAACGTTACCCGCTGCTGGTGCAGGCCTGTCATACCGTCGGCTCACACCAGATTCGTAACCGCGCCACCATCGGCGGCAATATCGTCAACGCGGCGCCATGTGGTGACTCCATCCCGCCGTCGATTCTCTACGACGCCAGCGTTGAACTGCGTTCCCATGCTGCCACACGGCGTATGTCACTGGCCGAGTTCCTGCTCTCTGGCTACAAAACGCAACGCCAGCCAGATGAACTGCTGACGCGCGTGATCCTTCCGCCGCCGACGCACCCAAAAGCGAAGGGGTTCTACCATCAGCTTGGACGTCGTAATGCACTGAACATTACCCGCCAGAGCTTAACCGCGCTGCTGGAATTCACTGCTGACGGTACCGTGAGCTACTGCCGTCTGGTCGACGGCGCGTTATTCAGCAAACCGCAGCGTCTGCTCGATGTCGAGCGCTGCCTGGTGGGGCAGCGTATCACGCCGCAAACCGTTGATAGCGCCTGCGAGGTGCTGGACAAGCTGATTTATGCCGCGATCGGCAAACGCTGGTCTGCCGCCTATAAGCAGCCGGTTTTTGTCAGCATGTTCCGCGACATGATGACGCAGGCATCCGCTCAATAATCAATGAAAGCAGGGCGCCCGGCGCCCTGTCGAGGACAACGAGATGAGTATCATTAAAGTGAAGGTCAACGGCAAACTGGTGGAAGCTAAGGTCGAAGGCAATATGCGTCTGCTGGATTTGGTTCGCAACACCCTGAAGCTAACCGCGACAAAAGAAGGCTGCTCTATTGGTGAATGCGGTGCCTGTACGGTGATGATGGACGGCAAAGCGGTCTGTTCCTGTCTGGTGCTGGCAGAACAGTGCGATGAGGCGGAAATCACCACCCTGGAAGGGTTAAACGACAACCCTATTACGCAAAAATTGCAGAATGCTTTTGTTGAGAAAGGCGGCGTTCAGTGCGGATTCTGTACGCCGGGCGTGCTGGTCAGCACGACCGCGCTGCTGCAAGAGGTGCCGCAGCCGAGTGATGAACAACTGAAGGATGTGCTGGAAGGTAATATCTGTCGCTGTACCGGCTACCAGCCGATTCTTGATTCAATTCATCACGCCTTAAAGTCATAACGCGGTGATGGCGCGCCGGGGAGGTTGAAACCTCCCCAACGCCGATTACGCATGACTCTCGCTGCATTCCCGTAGTTGTGCTTTGAGCTTCGCATACTCTTCTATGACATAGCGTTCCGCTGCCGCCTGATCGGCAATCGCCTCTACCCGCACCGCACAATACTTGTATTCCGGCGTTTTGGTGACCGGACTAAGATTTTCCGTGACCAGCTCGTTACAGGCGCCGATCCACCACTGGTAGGTCATGTAAATCGCCCCTTTATTGGGCCTTTCGCTGACTTTGGCCCGGGTAATAATTCGCCCTTTACGTGAGTTCACCCACACCAGCGCTTCATCGGCAATACCTAAACGCGCTGCGTCGGCGGTATTGATCTGCGCATAACCCGGTTCGTCGGCCAGCGTCGAGAGCGCTGAACAGTTGCCGGTCATCGAACGGCAGGAGTAGTGGCCTACCTCGCGTACCGTCGAGAGCACCATCGGAAATTCTTCCGTTAATTTATCGATTGGCGCTACCCAATCACAGGTGAAGAATTTCGCCAGTCCGTTTGCCGTGGAGAAGCGATCGGCAAACAGCCATGAGGTTCCCTTATCCGCCGGTGATTCATCCCGACATGGCCACTGTACGTACCCAAGCTCACCCATTTTCTCATAGGTGGCGCCGAAGAAATCCGGACACAAGTGCCGCAATTCATCCCAGATTTCCTGAGTGTTACGGTAGTGCATCGGATAGCCCATGCGGGTGGCGATTTCGCTAATAATTTGCCAGTCGGTTTTCAAGTCCCACTGCGGCTCCACCGCTTTAAAGAAGCGCTGAAAACCCCGGTCTGCGGCGGTATAAACCCCTTCATGCTCGCCCCACGACGTCGAGGGAAGGATGACGTCGGCCGCCGCGGCGGTTTTGGTCATGAAAATGTCCTGCACAATCACCAGCTCCAGCGTCGCAAACGCCTTACGCACCGCCGACAGCTCGGCGTCGGTTTGTAACGGATCTTCACCCATAATGTACGCTGCACGGACTTCCCCGTTCGCTGCCCGATGCGATAGCTCGCTAATACGATAGCCGGTATGAGCCGGCAGGCTTTCGACGCCCCAGGCTTTGGCGAACTTCTCGCGGTTTTCGGCAACGTTAACGAACTGATAGCCCGGATAGGTATCCGGCAGGGCGCCCATATCACAGGCCCCCTGAACGTTATTTTGCCCGCGAACCGGGTTGACGCCGACGCTCGCTTTGCCAAGATTGCCGGTCAGAATCGCCAGGCTGGTCAGAGCGCGCACCGTTTCTACCCCCTGGTAGAACTGGGTGACGCCCATGCCCCAAAGAATCGTGGCCGTCGTGGCGCGGGCATACAGTCGGGCGCACGCGCGAATGTCCTGCGCGCTGACGCCGGTAATCTCTTCAACCGACTCCGGCGGATAGCCTTCGACGATTTTACGGTACTCTTCAAAGCCCTCAGAACGCTGGGCAACGAAAGATTTGTCGTAGAGATCCTCCGCAATAATGACGTGGCCGATAGCGTTTAACAGCGCGATATTCGAACCATTTTTTAGCGCCAGATGCATATCGGCAATCCGGGCGGTTTCTATACGCCGTGGATCACAGACAATAATTTTGGCACCATTTCGCTTCGCATTCAGCACATGATTGGCGACGATAGGGTGAGAATCTGCCGGGTTGTAGCCGAAGATAAACACCAGCTCACTGTTATCAATCTCGGTGATGGCATTGCTCATAGCGCCGTTACCGACCGATTGGTGCAGACCTGCAACCGAAGGGCCGTGTCAGACGCGCGCGCAGCAGTCAACGTTATTGGTGCCGATGACCGCGCGGGCGAACTTTTGCATCACATAGTTAGTTTCGTTGCTGGTACCCCGCGAAGAACCTGTGGTTTGAATGGCGTCGGGGCCATATTTTGCTTTGATCTCGCTAAGCCGCGTGGCGACGTAATCCAGCGCCTCGTTCCACGAAACGGCTTCCAGTTTGCCGCCACGCTGGCGACGGATCATTGGCGTTTGCAGCCGTGGCGTCAGAATGCGGGTATCGTGGACAAAATCCCAGCCGTAGTAGCCTTTCAGACACAGCGTCCCCTGGTTATTTTTGCCCATCGCCGCTTCTGCGCGCACGATCCGCCCGTCCTCAACCACCAGCTGCAGCTTGCAGCCCGCGGCACAGTAAGGGCAGACGGTGGTCACTTTCTTCATCATGACTCTCCAGATAATGGTAAAACGCTAAAACAGCAGCCCAAAATCAAAACGGCTGCTGACCCCAAAGGCGATGGCCTGCTGGACGGCGGGGATCGTCATTAACGCCAGCGCCAGCAGCGCCAGTATGAGTCGGTTGTGCATTATTCCCCCGCGCTGTGTTGTGGTTGTTGACCTTTCTGCACTTTGCGCAGCAGCAGCCACATACGCACGGTGCGCACCGCCATATTTCGTGCCGCGGCGCTCGGCGGCAGCGGATCGGGTTCCGGGATATCGTGAGAAATACGCAACGGCACGCTGCCGTTGAGCGTCAGGTTGGCAACGATGGCCGTGAGCGTCCCGATGGTGATACCGCTGTGCAGGAACAGCTGCATCATGGGGGGGAACTGGGTGAACAGGTTCGGCACCAGCACCGGCATCATGCCGAGACCGAGGGTCAGTGCGACCACCATCCCATTGTTATTGTTACGGTAGTTGACCTGTCCCAGGGTACGAATACCGGAGACGGCGACCATGCCAAACATGACGATCCCGGCACCGCCGAGGATCGGTTTGGGGATCAGCACCACCAGCGCGGCCATTTTCGAGAACACGCCCATCAAAATGAGAATCGCCCCTGAGGCCGACACCACAAAACGGCTGCGAACACCGGTGAGGCCGATTAACCCGACGTTCTGCGCAAAGGCAGCATAGGGGAAGAGGTTGAAGAATCCGCAAATGGTGGTGGCCAGCCCGCAGGTGTTCAGACCGTTGCGCAGCATGGTGGCATCCACTTTCTTACCGACAATATCGCCGGTGGCCATAATCGAGGACATGGTCTCCACCATCACCACCACCATCACCATAGAGAGCAGGGCGACGGGCACGATATGAAACTCCGGGCGGGCAAACTGCATCACCGACGGCAGGTGCAGCCACGGGGTAGCGTTCACGAGGTGAAAGTCGAGCGGCTTGAAGAAGCTCCAGAGAATAGTGCCAATAATCAGCCCAATGAGTACGGCGGTGTTTTTGACTACGCCGGTAGCAAAGGTATACAGATTAAGGATAATAACCAGCGTGATCGCGGCCATCAGCAGTGAAAACAGGTCGCCAAATCCTTCCATTTCACTGCTTCCGCCGCCGATCCACCCGCCGGCCACCGGCATGATCGACAGACCAATCAACGTCACGATACCGCCCATCACCACCTTGGGAAAGAAGCGAATCAGACGGCTAATCCACGGCGCGCAACAGAGGATAAATATCCCCGAAACAATCACCGAACCGGAAATGGCGCCGATGCCGTATTCTTTGCCGATCAGCACCATCGGGATGAGCGCGGCGAAGGTACAGCCCTGAATCAGCGGCAAACGGCAGCCGAGCCAGGGGCGAATCCCCATCGACTGAACAATGGTGGCCGCGCCGCAGATAAACAGATCGGCGCTGATCAGTAAAATAATGTGCTCGGCGGGCAAGCCAACCGCGCTGCCCACCACCAGGGGAACGGCTACCGCACCTGCGTACATCACCAGCACGTGCTGCAGTCCGTAGAGAATCATTTGCATAATCGGCAAAACCTCATCGACCGGCGCGGTTGATGCCGTCGAGCGTGAGGCAGGAATGGCTGAATCTTTCATGAAGTGGTTATCTCCTGTACGACTTTCGCCCCAGCGAGAGCGGAAGTTACGATTCGAAGGCAGTTATCGCCTCCCTGAACTGATGTTGTCATCAGCATGTTGCGCGCACGGCGATATCTATGCGTAAGCTGTGCCAGAATTAACCGTTATCGGAAGCAAATAATATTTTTTGTGAATGGAATCACGACTTGCCGGATATTATTCCGGGGTGACAAGGCGGAATGAAAGGGCGGTAAAATACCGGCTATCACTATGAGAGTATTTATCTCTCATTTTGGTAGGGGCGAAGAGAAAGACGTCTGGAATGGCTAAATGAGATTAATTATTAATGCCATGATTTTATAAGCATTATTTTATTTATGACCGGTTTATTTGACCTGTATCGCAAAAAATCACCTCGACAGACGCGAAACCAAAAATGCGCCTGAATATTGCATCGCGACCCTTGATGAATATCTGAATAATAAAAGGGAAGCTAATGAACCGATTTATTGTTGCTGATGCCGCCAGCTGTATTGGTTGTCATGCCTGCGAGGTTGCCTGCGTTACCGCCCATCATCAGGATAACTGGCCGTTACATCGGCAGGATTTCATGCCGCGTATTCATGTTGTTTTCCACCGTAAAGAGAGTCGTACCGCCACCTGTCACCACTGTAACGACGCGCCCTGTGTGGCTTCCTGCCCAACCGACGCCCTTTATTTCGCCGATAACAGCATTCAACTGAAGCAGGAAAAATGCATAGGCTGTAAGAATTGCGTCATCAGTTGCCCATTCGGGGCCATCGAAATGGTGGCCGCCAATGAAGATGCGCCACAGCTGGCGCAGAAATGCGACCTGTGTAGCGAACATCCCGGCGGGCAACCGGCCTGTGTGGCAACTTGCCCAACGCAGGCGCTGCGCTTGATGGACGAACAGCAGCTTGAAAAATTACGCCGTGAGCGCCAGACGCGGACTGTGCTCGGACAGCCGGTGCAGCCCCGTCAGCCAGGCCGTCGCGAAATGTTTCTGGCAAAACCGCCTCGCGTCGGCGCCGGGAAGGTGGACGCCGCGCTGCGCAAAACGCATTTCGAGGAGATTTACTACGGTTTGTCCTGCTCAGCCGCAGAATATGAGAGCGAACGCTGCCTGAGCTGCGCGCAGAAAGCGTGGTGCAACTGGACCTGTCCGCTGCATAACCACATTCCCGATTTTATTCGCCTGGTTAATGAAGGAAAAATCATTGAAGCGGCGGAGCTGTGCCACCAGAGCAGTTCGCTGCCGGAAATCTGTGGCCGCGTTTGTCCGCAGGATCGTTTATGTGAAGGGGCATGCACGCTGAAAAACGAAGGCGGCTCGGTCGCGATTGGCAATCTCGAACGCTACATCACCGACACCGCGCTGGCGATGGGCTGGCGTCCGCAGGTGGTTGGCGTGACGCCGCGTAAGGAGCGGGTCGCCATTATTGGCGCCGGGCCTGCCGGGTTGGGCTGCGCCGATATTCTGGCGCGCGCAGGTGTGCAGGTGGATGTTTTTGATAAGCATCCGGAAATTGGCGGGCTGCTGACGTTCGGTATCCCGCCATTCAAGCTGGATAAAGGGATCCTCGGTATGCGCCGGACGATCTTCAGCGAAATGGGCATTCAATTCCATCTGAACCAGGAAGTAGGGCGTGATGTCGACTTTAACGATTTAGTCGCCAATTACGACGCGGTGTTCCTTGGCGTTGGTACCTATGGCCTGATGGCGGCGGGGCTCGAAGGTGAAGACGCGCCGGGTGTGATCCAGGCGCTGCCGTTCCTGATTGCCAGCACCCGCGAGGTGATGGGGCTGGAAGAGAGTCCGGAGTACCCGCTTATCGATATCCAGGGCAAGCACGTCGTGGTGCTGGGCGGTGGCGATACTGCGATGGACTGCCTGCGTACGGCGGTACGACGCGGGGCCGCGAGCGTGACCTGCGCCTATCGTCGTGACGAGCTGAGTATGCCGGGGTCGAAAAAAGAGGTGGTCAACGCGCGGGAGGAAGGCGTGGAATTCCAGTTCAACGTCCAGCCGCAGTATATCCAGCGCAACCGTAAGGGACAGGTCAGCGCGGTCGGCATGATCCGCACCGACATGGGGGAACCCGGCCCGGATGGACGTCGTCGTCCAAGACCGATTGTTGGCTCCGGCTTTGAGCTCCAGGCGGATGTGCTGATCATGGCATTTGGCTTCCAGGCCCACGATATGCCGTGGCTACGCGGCCATGGCGTGCAGCTGGACCGTTGGGGCCAAATCCGCACCGGTGGCAGCGGTCGCGGCACCACGCAAACCAGCAATGACAAGATTTTTGCCGGCGGTGACGCGGTACATGGCGCTGACCTGGTGGTCACGGCGATGGTGGCGGGGCGTCAGGCCGCCAGTGAAATGCTGACGCTGTTTAAGAGTAAGGAGGGGGCATGACCAGCTTTATCATGGCTAATCCGGCGTCCTGTATCGGCTGTCGCACCTGCGAGATAGCCTGCGCGCTGGAACATGCCACAGAGTCTGCGGCGTTCGCGCCGCGCTTAACAGTGCTGCGTCTGGATACGCTTAGCGTGCCGGTGATGTGTCATCAATGTGAAAATGCCCCCTGCGTGGGGGCGTGCCCGGTAGGTGCATTAAGTATGGGGGACGAGCGGGTTGAAGCCGATGATTCCCGCTGTATCGGCTGTCAGAGCTGCGTGGTGGCCTGTCCATTTGGCGTGATTAACATTGCATCAGCTAAAAATCAGCCGGCAACGATTGTGAAGTGCGATCTCTGCCACGGGCGCGAGCGCGGCCCGGCCTGTATTGACGTCTGTCCAACCTCTGCGTTAAGCAAAATCACCGGTGAGACGCTGGCGGAAATGCAAAAGCAGCGCAAGATAACCACCGCGTTCTGACGTGATTGCCGGGGATGAGTGGCTTCCCCGGCGACTACTGCGTCACGATCTGTATAGCAATTTGTTACCCTTTACGTATACTATCTCTGTATAGCAATTTGTTACCTGAGGAGGGTACGATGCACAATACCATCCGTAAATCGACGCGCGATAAACAGATTAACGTGCGCGTGACTGAAGAAGAACGCGCGGTCATTGATTACGCCGCCAGCCTGGTCAGCAAGAACAGAACCGATTTTATTGTCGAGCACGCGGTACATGAGGCGCAGAATATCATTCTGGATCAGCGCGTATTCGTGCTGGACGATGCCCGTTATCAGGCGTTCATTGAACAACTGGAAGCCCCGGTACAGAATCGTGAAGGTCGCCAGCGTTTGCAGGATGTCAAACCGGAATGGAAATAGGCGTTACCGCACCTGAACTGCTGACCGAAGCACATGTTCTCCAGCCTTTCGATTGTGGAAATGACGTGCTAAGCGACTGGCTCCGCCGTCGCGCCATGAAAAATCAACTGCTGAACGCGTCGCGCACGTTTGTTATCTGTCTGGAAGGTACCCGGCGGGTGGTGGGGTATTATTCGATTGCCACAGGCTCTGTCAGCCATGTCGATCTGGGGCGCAGCCTGCGGCAGAATATGCCGGACCCGGTGCCGATTGTTTTACTGGGACGTCTGGCCGTCGATGTTTGTACTCAAGGGCACTGTTTTGGCAAATGGTTACTCAGCGATGCTGTGATGCGGGTGAGCAACCTGGCCGATCAGGTCGGTATTAAAGCGGTGATGGTGCACGCCATCGATGATAAGGCCCGCGAGTTTTATCAATATTTTGGCTTTGTGCCGTCGCCCATTGCCCCCCACACACTGTTTTATAAAATTTAGTTTGTTGACCCGGCCAGCACGCGCGGCCGGGCCATTGGTTGTGGATCAGTCTAGCCCATCCATCCGTTTCCACATCTTCGCCGCCACGTTGCGCGCCTCGGCAAAAATCGGCTCGCAGTCGAAGGTAAACTCACGGTTTTCATAGACCATCACGCCGTTGACCATCACGCTGTGCACGCTGCCCGATCCCATGCCAAAAGCAATATGTCCGGCGATGTTCTCCGCCACCAACGGGGTGGGCGGCAGATAGTCGCAGACGGTGAGATCCGCTTTATATCCCGCGGCAATACGACCAAATTGCGCATTGAAGTTGCGGCTGAGCAGGGTATTACCGTTACTGAGCGCACGAGCAAAGCTGTCTGGCCAGAGCGGGCCACCGGCGTCGCGATGTTTAAAGAAGGCGAACTTCAGCTCTTCGAACATATCGGAGCCGATTCCGTCGGTACCCAGCGCCAGATTGCGATAGGCGACGAGCTTGCGGTTATAGCCCACGTGGTTATTCATGTTCGAACGCGCGTTATGCACCAGGAACCCGTCACGCTCGTTGAGCAAGGCGATATCGGCGTCGGAGAGATACAGGCCGTGAGCGATCAGCGTCTTACGGTCGATCAGGTCAAATTCCGCGAGGCGAACCAGTAAATCCTTACCGTAGTGATGGTGGCTATGCGAGACGTCGTAGCTGTCCTCCGCCGCGTGGATATGCAGCCCGCGCCCGGTCGCTTTCACCGCTTCGCTGAGCATGGATAAACCCGCATCGGTCACGGTGAACGGCGCGTGCGCGCCGATATGCGCCTCGACCAGATAGGGTTCTTTCCCGGCTTCCCGCGCGCGATCTATTTCGCGCGCAAAACGGATATTTTCTTCGACGCTGGCCTGCAACTCTTGCTGGCCGCCGTTACGATCGGTGGTTTCAAAGCAGGTCATGCCGCGCAGGCCGACCTTCAGGAAAGCGTTACGCAGTTGGCTGAGCGACCCGGCAATGTAGTTCGGCGAGGCATGATGGTCGATGACTGCCGTACAACCGCTGCGAATCGCCTCCATCGCGCAGATAAGCCCGCTGTAGTACAGCGATTCCTCGTCCAACGCGCGGTCCAGCCGCCACCACAGGTTTTTCAGCGTGGAGATAAAGTCCGGGCTCGGGGCGATATTGGCCTGGATACCGCGCGATAATCCCGAATAGAAGTGGTTATGTGAGCAGACCATCCCCGGCATCACCAACTTGCCGTGCATCTCTTTGACTGTTGCCTGCGGGTAGTGATGGCAAAGATCGTGCCCAACCGCGATGATGTCCGTATTTTCAATCACGATATCGACATTTTCCTGCACCATTGCCGGATAGAGTTGGGCGATGGTCGCATTTTTCAGCAGTAACTGGCTCATACTTCAACGGCCCCCAGAAGATAGTGATGATGACGATGGACATGGCTGATGATGCGGCACATGGCGTCTAACTGCGGTGGTATCTGATTGAACTCCCCATGGTCGTCGAGGGTCAGCAGCCAGGTTTGTTCATTCTGACGAATATGAACGCGATTCCCCTCGACCAGGAAGCCTGGATTGCTGCTGTTGCTGAAATCCTGCGGCAGGCTGAAGACGGTAATTTTGTCTTTGTACGGTTTGCCCTGCCATGGGCAGAACTGGGCGCAGTTGCCGCATTCGTTGCAGTAGGCGTCCAGGTGCAGCGTCTGATAGCGATTTTCGAAGCCGGGGACGGCAATCGACACGTTGGCGCGGTTCGGGCAAACGTCCACGCATTTACTGCACACATAGTTGCATTCCAGACAGCGTGCGGCTTCCTGGGCGACGAAAGCGTCGCGATCGTCTTTGCCAACATTGGCAACCACAATGGCGCCTTTACGCCGGTAAACTTCAGCGGGATCCACGTTGTTCCAGTGTTTATCGCCATGGTGGCTGCGGATATTTTCTCGCGCCAGAATGGTATCCGTTGCCCGGCGGGCGTTACCGATGGCGGAGACAATTGAAGAGGGGCCGCGCTGAACGTCGCCAATCAGGAAAACGCCCGCTTTACGGGTTTCACCGTCGGCGTTCACTTCCGGCCAGCCGTTTGCGTCCAGCGGAATGCCCATCGCCGCGAGCGCGTCACCGTCCTGCTGCTCGCCGATGGCGGTAATCAGCGTGTCGACCTGTAGCGTACAGGTTTCTGCTGTCTCTACCGGTCGGCGGCGGCCTTTTTCATCCACATCACCGAGCGCCATGACGCGTACGGTCAGTGTACCGTCGGCATCGAATCGCTCCGGATTATTCAGGAAGCGGAAGGTGACGCCATCGTGTACCGCTTCTTCATACTCTTCGCGCCAGGCGGGCATCTCCTGCTGCGAACGGCGGTAGATGACGGTTGCCTGCTCTACACCCGGCACGCGCAGGGCGGCACGGGCACAGTCCATCGCGGTATTGCCCGCGCCAATGATGGCCACGTGCTTCCCTAACTGCAGGTTATCGCCGCGGTTATATTCACGCAGGAAGGACAACGATTTACGCACGTTCGGGTTATCGCCCTGCAGCTTCACGCCGCTGTTTTTATCGGTACCGGTGCCGACCAGAACGTAGCGGTATCCCTGTTGCTGAAGTTTTTCCACCGTCAGGTGCGGGTCGCAGCCGTAGACAATGTTGACGCCGTGGCTCACCACAAAGTCGATATCCTGTTGGATAAGCTCGCCGGGAATACGGAACTGCGGAATGATATTCCGCACCACGCCGCCCGCGTTAGCTTCGCGTTCAAATAACGTGACACTGTAACCTGCGCGTGCGAGGAAATAACCCGCGGCCAGCCCTGCGGGACCCGCGCCAATCACTGCCACCGGGTGCTGGGTGCCGGAACCGGCGGGTTTATGCCAGCGACGCTGATATTCATCCCAGCCTTTTTCGAGGGCGATTTTCTTCAGTTCACGAATATTCAGCGCGCTATCGTAGTCGAGGCGTGTGCAGTTGTACTGGCACTGATGGTCACAGATATGACCGGTAATGGCCGGCAGCGCGTTGCGCTGATAGATAAGTTCCAGCGCGTCAACGTAGCGCTGTTCGCCCATCAGTCGAATGTACTCCGGGATATCTTGCTTGATGGCGCAGGCGCTCACGCAAGGGGCAACGTAGCAGTCGGTCAGCGGCAATTTTTCGCCGACATCAATACGATCGTCCGGCTTCCAGTGCTTCTGGGTATACTCCATGCTGACCGCTTTTTCCGCCAGCGCGTTCAGGCGCTTCACGTCGACCTGAGTCATCTGCCAGCCGTCGGCCTGTTCCAGTTCGCGCATACATTCGCTTAAGCGCAGATAGCCGCCGGGCTTCAGCAGATCGGTGGCCATGGTGATCGGGCGGATGCCGGTCTCGAAAATATCGCGGATGTTCAGTTGGCTGGCGCCGCCGGAGTAGGAAATAGGCAGCTTGCCGTCAAACTCGCGCGACAGCAGGGCGGCGACGTTGATTGACAGCGGGAACAGCGCGCGTCCGGACATATACATTTCGTCGCCCGGCAGCGCGCCTTTGTTGTTTACCGTACCGAGGGTATTGGTCAGCTTCACGCCGAAGCCAAGATTTTTACTTTTGGCCAGCGTCATCAAGCGCTTCAGCATTTCCAGCGCCTGGTCAATTTTCAGATCGTGGTCGAAAGAAGCTTCGTTCAGGCCAATATAGCCAAAGCCGCAGGTATCGAGAATTTCACGTACTCGCTTGAAGCCCAGCAGCGTCGGATTGAGTTTCACGAAGGTATTCAGCTGCTTTTCTTCCAGCATATAGCGACAGATGGCTTCAATTTCGTCCGGCGGGCAGCCGTGCATCGTGGAGAGCGTCACCCCCTGAACCAATTTTGCCGGAATGCGGTTCACCAGCGCGGCGTTTTCTGGCCGATGTTGTCGCAGCCAGCGAGTTAGCGTGTCGCGATACTGGGCAAATTTAGGCTGCGATCCGGCGTTCATCATGTTGTCGATAAACTGCTGCATCGGAGGCTGTTTGATACCTTCGAGGTTATAGCCGACGCTCATATTGAAGATAAACGACTTGCCGTCTTTAACCGGCGTCAGCGGCAGGATCTCCTCCAGCAGGTGCAGAATAAACCACGCCTTCAGATACTCATCCCACGCCTTAAGCAGGGTAAACTCGGTGGACCATTCGGTATTGAAACATTCATCTTCGGCGTCGATACAGGGTTTTTCCAGCTCCAGCCGATCGAGGATTTGTACCGTTTTGAGTTCGATAAACCGTCCACCGGTCAGCCAGGACGTAATAATATTTTGCGCCAGCTGGGTATGCGGCCCCGCCGCCGGGCCAATCGGCGTCGCGCAGGTTTCACCAAACACGCTCACCTTATGCGGGCTGTTTTGTGAATAAAACTGCTGTTCCGGAATACCAAAGATGGAACGATGATTCTGATATTCATCAACAATACGCGTTAAGAGTTCCTCAAACGGAACGGGACGCATGATATCGCCCATAATCCTCTCCTTAGACTTACCTGTTAAATCATAGTGGCCGGTATTGTGATAATTCCGACGGATAAGGGGAGGTCAGCAACAATCACACCAGATATTGAGGTAATAGAGAGAATTAGTCAGGAAATGTGAGAGAGATCTAAAGTTAAAACGGCGTAATGCAGCGTGATTCGATTTGTTGATGAGAATTAAAATCACTCAGGCAAAGACGCTTTGCTTATTTATCAATAATGATAGCGGGCTATCAAATTGATAATATCATTTGGGCATTGATGTATTGTGGTTCTTATTTAAGCGAGTAAAGTCTTCCGGGGTATCAATATCGAGGATAATTGCGGGATTATTGAGCGTTAGCTTACGATAGGGGCCTGTGAGTAGACATTGACGTACCGAGGTCTGGTGAGCGTCGCTTAAACACTGCTGCAAATTACCGGTAGACGTGAGAATGGGGTGCCCCGGCACGCCCGCGTAATATGGCAGCAGCGTACCTTCGAAGCGCTGTTGCCAGAGTTCATCAAAAACGCCATCGTCGAGGCATGGCAAATCGCCGTGGGTGATAAAACAATAATCATGGCGTAATGCCTGAATACCCGCCTTTACCGAAGAATAGAGCCCCTGGCGGAAGTCAGGATTATAAATCAGGGTCATGTTGGGCATGCCAGAATATCGTGTTATTAGCTCCTTATGGCGAAATCCGGTCACTAAAATAATATGCGAGCAGCAGCGGCGCGCATTTTTAATACTTGCATCAAGTATTGTGCCATCCTGCCAGGGTAACATCATTTTCCATTGTCCCATTCGAGAGGACAGCCCCGCGGCGGTAATAATGCAATCGACCTCCATTTTTATCTTTGCTCCTGAACATAGGGATATCGCGCAACATGGAAAATATACCGCACGTTGACGATCTATTATGTGATTTGAACGCCACTGCCAGTCCTTTACTGATTGCCGCCGTGGGGGCGGGTGGGAAAACCAGCACGTTGTTCTGGCTGGCAGAGCTGTTTCAGCAGGCAGGACGACGCGTGCTGCTGACCACCACGACCCATATGTTTGTCCCCCACGGCTTGCCGGTCACCCTGTGCCGCGATCCGCAGACACTGCCCGCCACATTCTGGCAGCAGCCGCTACAGGCGTGTTTTTCTGCCTGGCTGCCGGCGTCAGGAAAGGTCAGAGGCTTTACGCCCGCCCAACTGGACGCGCTCATGGCGAGTGGCCAGGTGGACGTCGTGCTGGTAGAAGCTGACGGCGCTCACGGTTTTGCACTTAAAGCGCCGGATGAGCATGAACCTTGCATCCCTCATTCCTGTTGTTGCGTAGTTGCCATTACAGGAGCAGGGATGCTCGGAAAACCGATTGGGCCAGCCACTGTCCACCGCTGGCCACTTTTTTCCCGCATCACCGGCGCTACGGCGCATGACGCGCTCATGTGGCCGATGTTGCATCGCCTGGTTCAGCATCCGCAAGGCGCGTTTAAAGGCGTGCCAACGGGCTGCCGGCGTATCTGGCTGCTCAACCAACTTTCTCAAAATGAGAATTTGCAGCCTGGCAATTTGATAATGAGAAAGGATGTCGACGTCATCTGGGCCGGTTCGGTCCAGTCGCGTCCGGCGATTACGCGCAGACGAGTGAGAAAGTGACTCCATTCTGGGGTGATCAAGGAATATCCATTTGAGGTTGTTATGAATATTTTCTCAGAAGCGGCAAGACTCGAAGCACAAAACCGTCCGTTCGCGCTGGCGCAAATCGTCGACAGTCGCGGTTCTACTCCCCGACATTCCGCACAGATGCTGGTCCGTGATGACGGCAGTATTGTCGGAACGATCGGCGGCGGTATGGTTGAACGCCGGGTCATTGATGAAGCCCTCGATGCCCTGCGTGAAAAAGCCTCGCGCATGTTTCATGGCCGGATGGCGCGTACCGGGGCCGATGCGGTGGGCTCGGACTGCGGCGGCGCGATGTCGGTGTACATCAGCGTTCATGGCCTGCGCCCCAGGCTGGTGTTGATTGGCGCCGGTCATGTGAATCGTGCTGTGGCTCAGAGCGCAGCATTGCTGGGTTTTGAAATCGCGGTGGCGGATATTTACCCGGAAAGCCTCAATCCTGAACGTTTCCCGCCGTTCACCCAATTGGTACAAGCACAGAGCTTCGGCGATGCCGTGGAAAAACTGGCCGTTCAGCCGGATAACTATGTGCTGATCGCCACCAATAATCAGGATCGCGAAGCGCTGGATAAGCTGGTCGTACTGCCCACCGCCTGGCTGGGCCTGCTCGCCAGCCGTCGTAAGGTGCAGGTGTTTTTACGTCAGCTGCGCGAGAATGGCGTTGCCGAGGAACATATCGCCCGGCTGCACGCGCCGGTGGGCTATAACATTGGCGCCGAGACGCCGCATGAAATCGCCATCAGCGTGCTGGCGGAGATCTTACAGGTGAAAAATCGCGCGCCGGGCGGGCTGATGATGGCCAGCGACTCGCCAACGCAGCCGCTGCGGGTGGTTATTCGCGGGGCGGGCGATATCGCGACGGGCGTGGCGCTGCGATTGTGGCACGCCGGTTTTAAAGTGGTGATGCTGGAGGTGGAGAAACCGACGGTGATTCGTCGTACTGTGGCCTTTGCCCAGGCGATATTTGACGGTGAAATGACGGTAGAAGGTGTGACCGCGCGTCATGTTGCCTCTGCCCAGGACGCTATGCGGGTGGCGGAGAGCGGTACCATTCCGGTGCTGGTTGATCCGCTGTGCGAGTCGCTGCGCGAGCTGAAGCCCGACTGCGTGGTGGATGCGATCCTGGCGAAAGAGAATCTGGGGACTCACTGCGGGCTGGCCCCGTCGGTGATTGCGCTTGGGCCGGGTTTTTGCGCGGGAACCGACTGTCATGCGGTGATTGAAACCAATCGTGGCCACTGGCTGGGGCAGGTTATCTATCAAGGTCGCGCGCAGGAGAACACTGGCGTACCGGGAAATATTATGGGGCATACCGCCAAGCGCGTGATCCGCGCGCCAGGCGCGGGCGTGATGCGCGCTCGCGTGAAGCTGGGCGATATCGTCAACGAGGGCGATGTGATTGCCACCGTTGGTGAGGCTGAAATTCGGGCTCCGCTCAGCGGTATGGTGCGCGGGCTGCTCAACGATGGTCTGGTGGTCGATATTGGTTTTAAAATCAGCGATATCGACCCGCGCGGTGATAAGGCTGACTATACCAGCGTATCGGACAAGGCGAGGGCGATTGGTGGTGGTGTGCTGGAAGCGTTGATGATGCTGACAAATCAACGCATTAAACAGCAAAATCGTAGCCCAATTGCCGTATAAGCCAACGCCGGGGCGGCGCTGAGCCTGGCCCCGGCGTTATTGGGTGGTTTTATCCTTCGATAATGGTGCCGGTTTTACCTTCAATACCTTCCTTCGCTTTGCTCAACACTGTGATCAACGCTTTACGCCCAGGACGGGAACGGGCAAAGGAGGCTGCAGCTTCCACCTTCGGCAACATGGAACCTTTTGCGAAATGTCCTTCAGCAATAAAACGGTCGGCGTCGCCTAAAGTGAGTTTATCCAGCCACTGCTCGTTGGGTTTACCAAAGTTGATGGCCACTTTCTCCACCGCGGTCAAAATGATAAGCATATCGGCATCAATCATCGCCGCCAGCTTCGCGCTGGCCCAATCTTTATCAATGACCGCGCTGGCACCGCGCAGATGATTCCCCTCGCGGATCACCGGGATCCCGCCGCCGCCGGCGGTGATCACCACGTGGCAGGCGTCCATCAGCGCTTTTACCGTTTCTTTTTCAATAATATCAATCGGCTGCGGTGAGGCGACCACGCGGCGATATCCGCGCCCGGCGTCCTCTTTCAGGATGTATCCCTTTTGGGCCAGCTGTTCCGCCTCTTCTTTGCTGAAGAAGGAGCCGATCGGCTTGGTAGGGTTACTGAATGCTGGATCGTTGGCGTCAACCTCCACCTGGGTAATCAGCGTGGCGACCGGAATATCCATATTGCGCGACAGTAGTTCTTCGCGTAGCGCATTTTGCAGGTCATAACCGATATACCCCTGGCTCAGCGCCACGCACACCGACATTGGCAGCATCGGCGTATGGGCATCGGTTTTTGCCGCGGCTTCAAACGCCAGATTGATCATCCCCACCTGCGGGCCATTGCCGTGGGTGACTACCACCTGATGGCCCTGTGCAATCAGGTCGACGATGGCCTGTGAGGTTTGTTTAACGGCCTGCATTTGCCCGGCCAGATCGTCCCCCAGTGCGTTTCCGCCCAGGGCGAGTACGATTTTTTTACTCATGAAATCCTCTCTTTAAGATGGCATGCCGCTTACAGGAAGGGCTGCGGAAGAAAAGGGGGCGCGCCGCAGGAAACGGCCCTGACCGGCGACGCCGCAGAAGGTGCCGTTACTGAAGATGACCCGGCCACGCGACAGCGTCTGGCGGATGGAACCCTGACAGATAAAACCTTCCCACGGCGAATAGTCGGCGTTGTCGTGCAGCATTTCGTGACGAATGGTGGTCGTCCGGCGCGGATCGATAATCACCACGTCGCCGTCGGCACCTGCCGCCAGCACGCCTTTATGTGGCCACAGGCCGAACAGCTTCGCCGGATTAGCGCTGGTGAGGGCGACGAAATGTTCGGGCGTAATTCGTCCGGTCATCACACCGTGAGAGAACAGCAGTAGTAGACGGTTTTCCGCCCCCGGCAGACCGTTCGGGCAGCGGCTAAAATCGCCGTTTGACAGATGCTGACGCTGGGCCATCGAAAAGGCACAATGATCGGTGGCTATCACATCGATGGAGCCGTCGCTCACCCCGCACCACAGCGCGTCATTGTTGCTGGCATTACGCAGCGGCGGGCTGAGCAGATATTTCAGCGCATCCTCGCGTTCATAGCAGCGGTCATCGAGCAACAGATACTGCGGGCAGGTTTCCACCCACACCGGTTGATGACGCGAACGCGCCAGCTTCAGATATTCCAGCCCCAGTCCGTTCGACAGATGCACGATATACAGCGGCGCATTACCGGCGAGTTGCGCCAGGTTAATCATGCGCGCGATAGCTTCCGCTTCGCATTCCAGTGGCCGGCTCAGTGCGTGATAGCGCGGCGCCGTTTTCCCCTGTGCCAGAAATTCAGCGCGTTTACGGGCAATGGCGGCGTCGTTTTCCGGGTGCACGGTGGTGAGTGCGCCCGCGCTGTGCAGATGGCGCATCACCTGAAGTACGTCGTCATCGCTCAGCTTGTACTGGTAGGTTAAATAGAGTTTGAAGCTGCTGATCCCCGCATCGACCATCATGGGAATTTCATCGAGGATCGCAGCGTTGATGTGCTGAATGACGCCGTGAAAGCTGTAGTCAATGACGGCTTTGTAGGCGGCGTAACCGTGATAGGTCTCCAGCTGATGGCGCAACCGACAGCCTGCCGGACCAAATCCCATATGATCGACGACAGTGGTTGTACCGCCACAGGCCGCGGCGCGGGTGCCGGTAAAGAAATCGTCGCAGCTGCGGGCCAGACCGGTATCAATGTTGAAATGGGTATGAACATCCACGCCGCCGGGCATCACGTAGCAGCCGCTGGCGTCAATCACTTCGCAGGGTTGTTCGACGGTTATCTCTTCGGCCAGTCGGCTAATCAGGCCGTTTTCAATAAGCAGGTCCTGTCTGGCCCGTCCATCGGCGTTGACGACGGTGCCGTTTTTAATCAGTACGCGCATATAAACTCCAGACTCCCGCCGCGAACGGCGGGAGGAAAAGCGGACTACAGTGACTCGGTGGCCAGCCAGCTCAGCGGTATTGCGGCATACATTGCGGCGCAGGTGACCAGGTGTGACTTCCAGGTTTTTTCGTTTGGCGCGTGGGCTTCCGGCTCTTTACCCGGACCAAAACCAATCACCGGAATGCCGTGACGGCCCATGATCGAGACGCCGTTGGTGGAGAAGGTCCACTTATCGACCACCGGAGCTTTGCCAAAGAGACCTTCATAGGCATTGCTCAGCGCACGCACGGTGAAGTGATTCTCTTCCACTTTCCAGGTCGGGAAGTAGCATTCGGTCGGATACACCAGCCCGGTCCAGGATGGACGGTCATAGTTGTACATAGAGACCACCGCACCGGCTTTTTGTACCGCAGGCAGGGCGCGAATTTCCTCCAGCGCGCCTTCCCAGGTTTCACCCCAGGTCAGACGACGGTCGATGGAAACGGCACAACTATCGGCGACCGCGCAGCGGCTTGGTGAGGTAAAGAAGATTTCCGAGACGGTGAGGGTGCCTTTACCCAGAAATTCATCGTTGCCCAGCTTGTGGGAAAGATCCTGCAGTTCGTTGAGAATCGGACCCATTTTAAAGATGGCGTTGTCGCCGCGTTCCGGCGCGGAGCCGTGGCAGCTGACGCCAGAGACATCGATACGAATCTCCATGCGGCCGCGCTGACCACGGTAGATCTGGCAGTCGGTGGGTTCGGTACTGACCACGAACTCCGGACGAATGCCGGACTGTTCGATAATATACTGCCAGCAAAGCCCATCGCAGTCCTCTTCCTGCACCGTACCGGTCACCAGCAGGGTATATTCGTCTTCCAGCCCCAGATCTTTAATAATCTTGCCGGCGTAGACCATCGACGCCATCCCGCCTTCCTGGTCAGACGCGCCGCGCCCGCCGATGAGTTCGTCGGTTTCCATGCCCTGATAGGGGTCGAAGCTCCAGTTCTTGATATTACCGATACCCACGGTATCAATATGCGCGTCCATCGCCACCAGACGCGGGCCGTGGCCGATATAACCCAGCACGTTACCCATAGGATCGATTTCCACTTTATCGAAGCCCACTTTTTCCATCTCTTCTTTGATGCGGTGCACCACGCGCTTTTCATCGCAGCTTTCGCTTGGGATAGCAATCATATCGCGCAGAAAGCGGGTCATGTCCTGTTGGTAGTGGTTGGCTTTTTCAACAATCAGTTTAAAAGGAATATGCTTAGCCATGAGGATGTTCTCCAGTTCTGAATTTGTAGGATTTATTGCGCTGCCGGATGCTTACCTTCCCAGACGATTTCCCGATAATGCTTCACGTCGGTGTCGCCTTCGGTGCTGATGATCAGCACGACGGAGTGGCTATCCAGCTGCAGTTTGTTCATGAGCGCGTCGCGCTGTGGGTGATAGTGAACGGCGGCGAGTACGCCAAGGCCGACCGCGCCGGACTCCCCGGAAATGACGCGCGGGTCGTGGCCAGGCGGGTTACCCAGCACCCGCATACCCAGTGCGGAAACCGCGTCCTGGCAGGAGATAAACTGGCTGGCGCAGTTGCGCAGAACTTCCCAGCCGAGCGGGTTGGGTTCACCGCAGGCAAGCCCCGCCATAATGGTGGCCATATCGCCGCCGACGTTGACGATTTGCCCCTTCACCCCGGAGCGGTAGAGGCAGTCGGCCAGCTCGGGCTCAACGATGACGGAGCGCAGATTCTCCGCGCCGTAGACGTCTACCAGGTAGCCAAGCACGCCGCCTGCCAGCGCACCAACGCCGCCCTGCAGGAAAACGTGCGTTGGGCGAGCGATGCCCATCGCCGACATTTGTTCAACGGCTTCATCGGCCAGCGTGGCGTAGCCCTGCATAATCCAGGTGGGGATTTTGGTGTAGCCATCCCATGCGGTATCCTGTACCACCTCCCAGCCGTTTTTCTGCGCCGTCTGCATGGTGAAGCGCACGGTATCGTCATAGTTCATGTCGGTGACGATACACTCCGCGCCCAGACGCAGAATGGCGTCCACGCGTTCCTGAGCTGAACCTTTCGGCATGTAAATCACCGCGTTTTGCCCCAACTGCTGCGCCGCCCACGCCACGCCACGCCCGTGGTTACCATCGGTAGTGGTGGCGAAGGTCATTTTTTCTTTAATGCGCGATTTCAGGCCATCGAGTGACAGCGCGTTGATATCCAACTGGTACTTTTCACACAGTAATTGTGCAATCGCGTAAGAACCGCCCAGCATCTTGAAAGCGTTAAGGCCAAATCGCTGCGACTCGTCCTTCACCAGAATTTTGTTTACGCCAAACAGGGCGGCCAGTTCATTCAGCGCGTACAGCGGCGTGGGTTGGTAGCCGGCAATTTTCTGATGGAAACGGCGCGCCTGTTGCGCAGGCTCGCGCGCAAACAGCGGCGAGGTTTCACCGGTATAAAAACGGTTATCGGCAATATCCATTTTCAGTGAGAAAGCAGACATACACTGTCCTTATTCATCATTACGGGGGAGTGATGCTGGCCCGCAGGCCAGCGAAGGTGGCTATTTGATGCGTTTCTGCGCCTCGGCCAGCAGTTGCTCCAGCAACTTGCCCGGCTTCGCGTATTTGCGGCAGAGGATCATGGCGGCGATGATGTACGGCTTCCAACTGGCCTCTTTGTAGGTGGCAATACGGTATTTTTCGAACACCGCTTCGGTGACTTCACCTTCATTACAGGAAACGCCGGTAATATCGGCTGGCAGGCAGTGCATATACAGCGCGTCGCCGTCACGGGTTTTCGCCATCATCTCTTCGGTGCAGTGCCAGTCTTTATGCTGGGCGTTTTGCGCCAGACAGGCTTTCTCCAGCGCCTTCAGACCGTCGTGATCGTTAGCGCGCAGTAGCTCGGTGCGCTGCTCCATGACCTGATACGGTGCCCAGGACTTCGGATAGACGATATCGGCATCTTTAAAGGCTTCTGCCATGTCCGTCACCTGACGGAAGCTGCCGCCGGAGGCCTTGGCGTTATTTTTCGCGACCTCAATCACATCAGGAATCAGGTCGTAGCCTTCCGGGTGGGCGAGGGTGACGTCCATACCAAAACGGGTCATCAGGCCGATAATGCCCTGCGGCACAGAGAGCGGCTTGCCGTAGCTTGGAGAATAGGCCCAGGTCATGGCGATTTTCTTGCCTTTAAGATTCTCCAGCGAACCAAAGTGTTCACGTAGCCAGGCCAGATCGGCCATCGCTTGCGTCGGGTGGTCAATATCACACTGCAGGTTAATCAGCGCCGGGCGCTGCGGCAGCACGCCCTGTTTGTAGCCATCATCCAGCGCTTCGCCCACTTCACGCATATAGGCATTACCCGCGCCAAGATACATATCGTCGCGAATGCCGATAGCATCGGCGCAGAACGAGATCATATTGGCGGTTTCACGTACCGTTTCGCCGTGGGCAATCTGCGATTTTCCTTCGTCGAGATCCTGCTGCGCCAGCCCAAGCAGATTCAACGCCGAAGCATAGGAGAAGCGGGTACGGGTTGAGTTATCGCGGAATACGGAAATCCCCAGCCCGCTGTTAAACACTTTGGTGGCAATATTTTCCGCACGCAGCGTTTTTAACGCTTCCGCGACGTCCAGCACCTGCTTGAGTTCGTCCGGCGACTGTTCCCAGGTCAGCAGGAAATCCTTCTCATGCAGATTAGAGTTCAGCGTGTTGATATCCTTAATCAGTTCGTTAACAGTTTTCATATTTCAATCCTGGTCGTGAATGACGGGCTTATTGATTGCTGGTTACCGCTGCGGCGAATGCCAGCGCTGGTATTTCACTAACAATAAGCGTGCCAATTTCCAAAGGGCCCAATTTACAACGGTCAATATGCGGAAATTATGCGATGGATATCACGAAAAGAATGCGTTGATGCCGGGTGGGAATAACATGAGGGCGCTGTGAACAGGTGATGTGTTTATTTATACATGGGTTTTTTCATGCGTTATATTACCCGTCGACAGAGAAACGCACCATATTGATAAAATCATCATCGAAATTATCATATTGATATGAAAATGTGATACCACTTCCATATTTGATTCAAGAATTGAAAAAGAGAAAGTGCTCAGGTCAATTATTGCCAGGGGCTGCGGTAGTATCATCGTAAAGAAATAAGCGTTGACGTTCACCCCGTTAGCTTTCAGTGAGTGATATTATGATACCTTCCAGTTCATCATCTATCTTGATGCAGATTCAGCCTACAATTCAACGTTTTGCCCGCATGCTCTCCAGCGTTCTTCAGCTTGAAGTTGAAATTGTCGACAATACGCTATGCCGCGTGGCCGGGACAGGAAGTTATGGGAAATTCCTTGGCCGTAAATTAAATACAGACTCGAGACTTCTTCGTTACATAATTGAAACAAAAAAGGAGAAGGTTGTTACTCATTCTCGTTTTGATCCCCTCTGTAAAGGTTGTGAAAGTAAGGAAACATGCAAAGAAAAGGCCTTCCTCGGAACGCCGGTGATTTATCAGGAGCAGTGCGTCGGCGTTATTAGTCTGATTGCCCTGACGCGCGACCAGCAGGAGCGAATAAATGATAATATCACCGAGTTTTCCGATTATGTTCGCCATGTCTCCTCCATATTTGTCTCCCGTTTACTGGAGGATCAGAGCGGTGGCGACAATATCCAGAAAATGTTTTTAACGATGCTTGACAATATGGACCAGGGCGTGCTCGTTGTCAGCCAGGAACAGAAAGTCAAATTTGTTAATCAGGCAGCGTTAAAAATCCTTGGGGTGTCCCAGGGGAATATGGTGGGTAAAGAGATTCATTTCCGGCCTCTGACGTTCGCGCAAAATTTTATTCGCGGACACGTTCAGCATGTCATTTCTATTGATGATAAGAAAGAGCTCATCATTGGTCAGCTGCACGCCATTCAGGATCAATGGCTGTTTCTGATGGCGTTTCATCAGTCACACTCTTCGGCGGATATTACCGCGCCGCAGGAGGGGCCGCAGATTGAACAAATGGTCGGAGAATGTCGGCCAATGCGACAGCTGAAAAAGCTGATAACTCGCGTTGCCCCCAGCCCATCAAGCGTGATGATTGCCGGAGAAAGCGGAACCGGTAAAGAGGTTGTCGCCCGTGCGGTGCACAAGCTGAGCGACCGCAAAGATAAGCCGTTTATTGCCATTAACTGCGCGGCCATTCCTGAACAACTGCTGGAAAGCGAGCTGTTTGGTTACGTGAAAGGGGCCTTTACTGGCGCATCGGCCAACGGCAAAACGGGGCTCATTCAGGCCGCTAACCACGGGACACTGTTTCTGGATGAAATTGGCGATATGCCGCTCACGCTGCAAGCCAAGCTGCTGCGCGCCATTGAATCACGGGAGATCCAGCCGGTAGGGGCCAGTCATCCGGTGCCGGTGGATATTCGAATTATTTCCGCCACCAATCAAAACCTCGATCAATTTATCGCCGAAGGTAAGTTCCGGGAGGATCTCTACTATCGTCTCAATGTGATTCCGTTACGTCTGCCGCCGTTACGTGAACGTCAGGATGACATCGAACTGCTGATTCACTATTTCCTGCATCTGCATACCCGTCGGCTGGAGCTGGTCTATCCCGGTGTCGCGCCGGAGGTGATTGCACTGCTGAAAAGCTATCGCTGGCCGGGCAATATTCGTGAGTTGAGCAACCTGATGGAATATCTGGTCAACGTGGTGCCTTCCGGCGAAGTGATTGATGTTTCGCTGCTGCCGCCAAACCTGGTGAGCAGTGGAAAAATCGGCGAACGTCCGGATGCCCGAGGGGCAACGGTGCTGAAAACCGCGAAAGAAGAGGAGGGGGTTACCGGGCTTGAAGAGATGGAACGTCAGATGATTCGCGATGCCTTGAGCCGCTATAGCAATAAAAAGCAGGCAGCAGACGAGTTAGGTATCGGGATTGCTACGTTGTATCGCAAGATCAAAAAATACGATCTGATCGTTATCTAGATCTGCCTGCGGAAACCAACGTCGCTGTCGTATCACTCTGAGAGCGACGTTATCAAAATCGACATTATCCTCTCGTTTGTATACCCGTTCATAATTTAACCGACTATAGCTGGTTTTTTTGTTCTGTTAGTCAGGTGCTGCTTGCTCGCTTCAGTCGTCATTTCTGTACGTATTTTGAGCGAATGGCACCTTTCTTGCCTTTTACCTCCTGTCTCCGACGGCGCGTTCGTCGGCCATTACACATGAAAAGGACAGGAATATGGCGCAAATGAATGAAAACATCGCCACCGCACCGGTTTCACCGCTGCGCGAGTTTTTTGCCAAACCGCGGATTATCGCCAGACCGGGTTTTAACCGCTGGCTGGTGCCGCCCGCAGCGTTGGCCGTCCATCTTTGCATCGGTATGGCCTATGGGTTTTCCGTTTACTGGCTACCGATGTCCCAGCTTATTGGTGTTAGCGAGCACTTACAATGCCCAGTTAACCTCTCCTTCTGGCAGCAGCTGGTGACCCGCGACTGTGACTGGAAGATCTCCATGCTCGGGTGGACTTATACGCTGTTTTTTGTGTTTCTCGGCTGTTCGGCAGCATTATGGGGAAGCTGGCTGGAGAAGGTAGGGCCACGGCTGGTGGGCTTTGTGGCGACGCTGTGCTGGTGCGGAGGGCTGCTGCTATCCAGCGTGGCGATCTATTTGCATCAGCTCTGGCTGCTGTGGTTGGGGGCCGGGGTGATCGGCGGGATCGGCCTGGGGCTTGGCTATATTTCCCCGGTTTCCACACTTCTGCGCTGGTTTCCTGATAAACGCGGCATGGCGGCCGGGATGGCAATTATGGGCTTTGGCGGCGGGGCGCTGGTGGGCGCACCGTTAGCTAACGCGCTGATGAATTTCTTTGCCGGGCCGGAAGGTAACGGCGTGTGGCAAAGTATCCTGGCGCTGGCGGCGATCTACGCGTTATTTATGCTCTGCGGTACCTTTGGCTACCGCTTACCGCCGATGGGCTGGCACCCATCGGGAGAAAAAGCGCAGAACACGATCCGCAATCACTCAACTATTCAGGTTCACGTGAGCGTGGCTTGCCGTACGCCGCAGTTCTGGCTGCTATGGCTGGTACTGTGGCTGAACGTTACCGCAGGTATTGGCATCCTCGGCATGGCGTCGCCGATGCTGCAGGAGATCTTTGCCGGTAAGCTGCTGTCGCTCGACCTGAACTGGTATGCGCTGAATAGCGAACAGCTGAAGCGCATTGCCACCATGGCGGCGGGATTCACCGGTTTACTGAGCCTGTTTAATATTCTGGGGCGTTTCTTCTGGGCATCGGTCTCTGATTTATGCGGACGCAAAATGACTTTTGCGATCATTTTCTGCCTGGGCGCGGTGCTGTACGGCACGCTGCCGCTGGTCAACCATGGCGGTTACGTGGCGCTCTACGTCTGCGCGCTGTGCGTTATTATCTCGATGTACGGCGGGGGTTTTGCCAGCATTCCGGCCTATCTTGCCGATGTTTTTGGTTCACAAATGGTAGGGGCCATTCATGGGCGGCTGCTGACGGCCTGGTCGGCGGCGGGGATTAGCGGCCCGGTGCTGGTGAACTATCTGCGTGAATATCAGCTGGCGCATGGTGTGACGCCCGAGCGGGTTTATGACATTACGCTGATAGTGCTGACCGGCCTGCTGATCATCGGTTTTATCTGCAACCAACTGGTGCGACCGCTGCCGGAGAAATACGCGATGACTGCCGAACAGCAGCAGCAGGCGAAGGGGTTGTATACCATCAATAAAAATGCTCAGCTGACCTGGGAGGCTCAGCCGTCGACGCTGTTAATGACGGCAAGCTGGCTGGCCGTTAGCGTGCCGCTGCTGTGGGGTATAGCAACCACGCTGCAGCAGGCGGTGAAATTCTTCCTGTAAAGACAATGACCGACGCCAGCGTGCGTCGGTCGTGGTCTGATATCACAACGGTTTATAGGGCAAACCGTTAGTACGCATCAGCGCTTAGCGCGGCTATTTGCCCACGGATCGAACGCCGGTTCTGCCGGCGTCACATCAACTTCGTCATGTAAGGCATCGAGATATAAGGCTTCAACTTCCGCACGCGCCCAGGGCGTACGGCGCAAAAATTTGAGGCTGGACTTCACGCTGGGGTCATTCTTAAAACAGTTGATTTTGATCAGTTGGCTCAACCGATCCCAGCCGTAGCGGGCGACCAGCGCGTTAACCTGCATTTCAAGGGTTACGCCGTGTAGAGGGTCTTTAGAGGTATGCGCAGTCATGAGCGTCCATCGTTGATGAAATTTAGCGGAGGAAGAGTACAAGAAAGGCGCGGATCCGGCAACGCGGATTGATCTTCTGATGGCGCAACAGGAGATATACGACTTTATTATCAGAAACCTCTGCGCATATTCATCGTAGGGTGGACTTTAATATATTTCCCCAGGCACCACCGCAGTGCACCAGCTCCACAAACCCTCCCCAAAATAGTGATTTCTCGGATAAAGCAATCTCTAATTAACTGATAATAAAGAGAATTAAATCATGGCATGTCCCTTGCTTAGATAAACCGGAAAGGGCAGCACACACAATCTAATCAATAGCTGGCTAGGGTTCCGGTTCACTGAGTGAATGACTGGTCCAAGAGCTGGCGACCTCTGAGAGGTTACACGGCGGGACAAAAGCCCGGGAGACAGCAGCACCCATTGGTGTCGCGCTGCCCCCTAATTTTGTGCCACTCAGAGGTCAAGCATGAAGAAAACGTCATTACTCCGCTCTGTTGTACTGTCGCTGGCAATGCTGGTCAGTCTCCCCACTTTTGCTGCTGTGAAAAAAGAGTTCAACGTCTGCTGGACCATCTACGCCGGGTGGATGCCCTGGGGGACCATTAGCAGCAGCAAAATTATCGATAAATGGGCCGATAAGTACGGCATCAAAATCAACGTAGTACAGCTCAACGACTATATCGAATCCATCAACCAGTACACGGCGGGCCAGTTCGATGGCTGCACCATGACCAATATGGATGCGCTGACCATTCCGGCCGCAGGTGGCGTAGACAGCACCGCACTGATCCTCGGCAGCTACTCGGAAGGCAATGACGGCGTGGTGATGAAGGGCGAGGGCAAGACCCTTAACGACCTGAAGGGGATGAAGGTCTACCTGCCAGAACTATCCGTTTCCCACTATTTACTAGTTCGCGGTCTGGAAAAAGCGGGACTGGCGGAAAAAGACGTCACCGTCGTGAATACCTCAGATGCGGATATCGTCTCGGCGTTTGGCACCTCCAGCGTACAGGCGGCAGTGGCCTGGAACCCGCAGCTTTCTGTTATCAAAGGTACGCCGAAAACCACCGAAGTGTTCAGCTCCTCGCAGGTACCGGGGGAGCTTATCGACATGATGGTCGTCAACAGCGAAACCCTGAAAGATAACCCTGCACTCGGCAAAGCCTTAACCGGCGCGTGGTACGAAATGATGGGGATGATGAAAGCCCAGGATACGAACGCGCTGAATGCAATGGCGGCCGCCTCCGGCACAGATTTGGCTGGATATCAGGCGCAGCTGAAGACCACCCATTTGTTCTACACCCCACAGGACAACATTGCCTTTATTAGCTCCCCGGAACTGGCGAAAACCATGCAGCGCGTGGCCGCGTTCTCCTTTGATAAAGGGCTACTGGGCGATGGAGCGCAGAGTGCCGATTTTATTGGTATGCGCTTCCCTGGCAACGTGACTCAGGGTGATGCCCATAACGTCAAACTGCGATTTGACGATAGCTTCGTGAAAATGGCCGCTGCCGGCACGCTGTGATAACGGACGGAGTTCCCATGCGACAAATTAATCGTCATCCCACTTCTGGTATGCGGCTGATGCTGGTCATGATGCCTTTCATCCTGCTGCTGGCTGCCTACTTCTTTGGCTCGGCGGTACGGCTGGAGGCTAATCCGCAGGACAAGCTGCTGCCGGGTCTCCAGCAGATGCTGGATGCGCTATCACGGATGGCGTTTACCCCGGATAAACGCAGCGGTGAATATCTGTTCTGGGTCGATACCCTGGTCAGTCTGGCGCGTCTGCTGGTTGGGCTAACCATTGCCTCACTGCTGGGCCTGTGTATCGGCGTGACGTCCGGCGTGTTCCCGCTGTGGCGCGCGTCGCTGTCACCGCTGATGACGGTGTTGTCAATGATCCCGCCGCTGGCGATTTTACCGGTGCTGTTTATCGTTTTTGGCCTCGACGAACTGTCGAAAGTGATGCTGATTGTTATCGGCATCACGCCGATGCTGGCACGCGATCTGGAGCATCGCGCCTGTGAAATCCCGCCGGAGATCCTGATTAAAGCCCAGACTCTGGGCGCGAATAGCTGGACGCTGGTGCTGCGCGTGGTGCTGCCGCAACTGCTGTCGCGTCTGCTGACTTCGCTGCGCCTGCTGCTGGGTTCGGCATGGCTGTTCCTGATTTCGGCTGAAGCCATTTCATCCACTGCCGGATTGGGCTACCGCATTTTCCTCGTGCGCCGCTATATGGCCATGGACGTGATTATCCCTTACGTCCTGTGGATCACGCTGTTGGCCTGGCTGATGGATCTGGCGCTGCGCAAACTACATCAAACCTGTTTTCCCTGGGCGGAAGGAGGGAAGGCATGAGCTTTATCACTATCAACAATATCTGGCAGGAATACGGCGACCACGTCGTACTGGAGCGTCTTAACCTGCAGGTGAAAGAGGGCGAGTTCTGCTCGATGGTTGGCGCGTCCGGCTGCGGAAAATCGACGTTTTTGCGCCTGCTGCTCGGTCAGGAAACGCCGAGCCGGGGTTCTATCACTCTGGATGGTCAACAGCTCCATGCCGAACCGGATAGCAGCCGGGGCGTGGTGTTCCAGCGTTATTCAGTTTTTCCACACCTGAACGTGCTGGATAACGTCGCTATTGGTCTCGAACTGCCGCAATCACCACTGTTCGGGCGACTGTTCGGCGCCAAAAAACGCGCGGTACGCGAGCGGGCGACGGAGATGCTGGAAAAAGTCGGTCTTGGCCATGCGCTGGACAAATATCCGGCGCAGCTTTCCGGCGGCATGCAGCAGCGTTTAGCCATTGCGCAGGCGTTTATTATGCAACCGCGCGTACTTCTGCTCGATGAGCCTTTTGGCGCACTCGACCCAGGCATTCGTAAAGACATGCATGCGCTGCTGCTGCAGCTGTGGGGTGAAACTCGCATGACCGTATTTATGGTCACCCACGATCTATCCGAAGGTTTCAACCTCGGCACCCGTTTACTGGTGTTCGACAAAGTGCGCATCGACCCTCAGGCGCCCAATGCCTTTGGCGCGCGCATTACCTATGACATTCCGCTCAACGAAACGCGGCTCTCTGCGCTGAGCGGTACGGCTCCCGACAACGTTTATGCCTTAAGGGGTTAATCATATGAAGACCGAAACATTCCTGCGTGAAGAGATCTTGCCGGGCGGCGGGCACCTTTCGTTTGTCCTCAAACGCGGGCAGATCCTGCGCATGACGGATATCGACGGCGGGGCAAACGTCAGCCTGCTGATGCTTAACCCGCACCACAAAAGCGAGCGTCTGAACCTCCCCGATACGCTGAAAGGTCAGCATACGGCGCGGCTCACCGCCGGGCACTGTTTTTACTCCGATATGGGCCGCGTACTGGCAGGCATTATTGCCGATACCAGCGGCTGGCACGATCCGTTTGGCGGCGTATTGAACGCGCAGGAAGTGGCGGAAAAATACGGGCAGGGGCGTTATCAGGAACGGCGGAACGGTTTCTACCGTAACGGTACCGACAACCTGCTGGTCGAGATGGGCAAGTGGGATCTCAACCTTGAAGATCTGCTGATGGTGGTCAATTTCTTCAGCAAGGTCACGGTGGATGACAACGGACAGTTCAGCTTCCACAGCGGGCATTCACAGCCGGGAAGTTACATCGAACTGTTCGCGCCCATGGACACGCTGGTTGTGATGACCGCATTGCAGCATCCGATGGACCCATCCCGTGAGTATGCGCCACGCCCGGTGCAGCTGAGCTGGAGACGGGCTGAGGATGAAGACGCCGCCATTAACGCATTGCGGACACGGCCGGAAAACGAACGCGCCCTTATCAACACTCAACTTTTTGCCCTGTAAGGAGCCATAAGATGACCGTAGCCAGCGAGAAACAAGCCCAGCACGCCAGCTTTCGCCACGTAATCCCGGCAGGTGAACCCTACCTGTTTGAAGTGAAGAAGGGGCAAACTTTGCGCCTGCTCGATCTCGAAGGAAATCAAGCGGTAGACACGCTGTTTTATAACGCGGATAAACCGCGCGAACGCTACGACGCCCAGCGCACGCTGCGTCGTCAGAACAACGCGTATCTGACCAGCGGCAGCGTGCTGTATTCGAACCTCGGTAACCCGCTGCTGACCATTGTCGCCGATACCTGTGGGCGCCACGATACCCTCGGCGGCGCCTGCGCACAGGAGAGCAATACCGTTCGTTATGCCCTCGACAAACGGCATATGCATAGCTGTCGGGATAATTTTCTCTGCGCCTGCCTGCATGATGGCCGGCTGCAAAAGCGCGACATCGGCGCGAACATCAACTTCTTCATGAACGTGCCGGTGACGCCGCAGGGCGGACTGACCTTTGAGGACGGCATCTCTGCGCCGGGTAAGTATGTAGAGCTACGCGCCGAGTGTAACGTCATCGTGCTCATTTCTAACTGTCCGCAGTTGAATAATCCCTGCAACGGCTGGAATCCAACGCCTGCTGAGGTGCTGATATGGAACTAACACCAAACCGCTGGCAACGCCTGCGTCGGGCGATTTATCGCCTGTTTGAAGTCCGTGCCGGACGCCTCCTGCCATAAACGCTTTTTCCCCATGGACGACCATGGGTGAGCCAATATTCGGCGGGACGACCCGCCATGATTGAGTCTGACCTATGCTGACGACACTCCTGATTGCAAACCGCGGGGCCATTGCCTGCCGCATTTTACGTACCCTGCACGCAATGAACCTGCGCGGCGTGGCGGTCTATTCTGAGGCTGACATCAGCAGCCTGCATATTCGCGAAGCCGATGAAGCCCTGAGTCTGGGCGATGGCCCGGCGGCCAATACCTATCTGGTGACGGAAAAAATCATTGCGGCCGCGCAAGCCAGCGGCGCACAGGCCATTCATCCAGGTTATGGTTTTCTGTCTGAAAACGCCGCTTTTGCGGAAGCCTGCGAAGCCGCAGGTATTGCCTTTGTTGGCCCGACGCCGGAACAGCTGCGCCTGTTTGGCCTGAAACATACGGCTCGGGCGCTGGCTAAATCCCATGGTGTACCGATGCTGGAAGGCACTGAACTTCTGGCCGATGTGACTGAAGCGCTGCACGCCGCTGAGCGCGTTGGTTACCCGGTAATGCTGAAAAGCACTGCGGGCGGCGGCGGTATCGGGATGCGCGTCTGCTATACCCCAGAAGAACTCAACGACGCGTTCGATGCCGTGGTACGCCTGGGGAAAAACAACTTCAGCGATGCGGGGGTATTTATTGAGAAATACATCGAGCGGGCGCGGCATCTTGAAGTACAGCTATTTGGCGATGGCAGAGGCGAGGTGATTTCCCTCGGCGTGCGCGACTGCTCAATACAGCGCCGTAATCAGAAAGTGCTGGAAGAAACCCCTGCGCCGAATCTGCCTGAAGGCATGGAAAATGCCTTGTGTGAGGCGGCGATCAGGCTGGGTAAAGCGGTCAACTATCGCAGCGCGGGCACCGTCGAGTTTGTCTACGACAGTCACGCTGAACGATTTTATTTCCTGGAGGTGAATACCCGTCTGCAGGTTGAGCACGGCGTGACCGAGCAGGTGTGGGGCGTGGACCTGGTGCGCTGGATGATTGAGCTGGCGGCCGGAACGTTACCGCCGCTGGCGGCGCTGCGAGAAAACCTCAAGCCTGATGGCCATGCGATTCAGGCACGCGTTTACGCCGAAGATCCGGGGCGTCAGTTCCAGCCGTCTCCGGGGCTGCTCACCGAAGTCGTCTTCCCGGCAAATGACCGCCGGACGCTACGTATCGACAGTTGGGTGGAATCCGGCTGCGAGGTGCCCCCGTTTTTTGATCCAATGCTGGCGAAAATCATCGCCTGGCAGCCGACGCGCGAACAGGCGATTCGCACACTACATACAGCTCTCGGCGAAACGCGCCTTTATGGCGTAGAAACCAACCGTAGCTATCTGCAGCAGATTTTAACCTTTGCCCCGTTTGCGAGCGGTGAACCCTGGACTCGCTGCCTGGAAGGGCTGCAATACCAGGCGTTCACGCTGGAAGTTCTCAACGCCGGAACACAAACCACGGTGCAGGATTACCCCGGAAGAACCGGTTACTGGGCGGTAGGCGTTCCACCATCCGGCCCAATGGACAGTCGGGCGCTGCGTCTGGGTAACCGGCTGTTGGACAATGATGCCAACGCCGCCGCGCTGGAAATTACCCTCAGTGGCCCGACGCTCAAATTTAACTGTGACGCGCAACTGGTGGTCACCGGGGCAGAGATTGCGCTCACGCTGGATGGCGAACCGCTGGAGAATAATCGTATTGTCACCGTGCAGGCGGGCATGACGCTACGGATGGGCGACATCCGCAACCAGGGCGTGCGCAGCTATCTGTGCCTGCGTGGCGGCTTCAACGTGCCGGATTATCTGGGCAGTAAAAGTACCTTCACGCTGGGGCAATTTGGCGGCCATGCCGGACGGGCGCTGCGAACCGGCGACGTGCTGCATCTGGCGCCTTTATCAGAGCGCGTTCAGGAAAGCGAACTGCCGCAAGCGCTGCGGACCACGCTGGGAACGGTGCGCGAGCTGCGTGTTGTCTATGGCCCGCACGGCGCGCCGGAGTATTTCACGCCTGATTATATAGAGACTTTTTTTGCCACCGAATGGGAAGTCCATTTTAACTCCAGCCGGACGGGCGTACGCCTGATCGGGCCGAAACCGGAGTGGGTACGTGAGAGCGGCGGTGAAGCCGGCCTGCATCCGTCAAACATTCATGATAACCCGTACGCCATTGGCGCGGTGGATTTTACCGGTGACATGCCGGTGATCCTCGGCCCGGATGGCCCGAGCCTTGGCGGATTTGTTTGCCCTGTCACGATTATCGAGGCCGATTTACCGGCGGTCGGGCAGGTGAAAGCCGGTGATAAAATCCGCTTTGTTCCTGTCGATATCGCGACTGCGCGCCGTCTGGCACAGGCTCAGGAAACCGAGATTGCCAGCCTGACGCCACAGCACCCTGTCTGGCAACCCGCGACTTTGGCCTCGCCAGCGGTGCTCAGTCTTGGTGCCGCCGATAAGCGACTGGTGGCAAGGCTCTCTGGCGATACCCATCTGTTGCTGGAGATTGGCGAACCAGAGCTGGATCTGGTGCTGCGTTTTCGCGGTCATGCGTTGATGCAAGCGCTGGAGGAAAAAGCGCTGAGTGGGATCGTCGACCTCACGCCGGGGATCCGCTCGTTGCAAATTCACTACCAGCCGGAAACGCTAAGTCTGGCAACGCTTCTGGAGATAGTCTCCGGAGTATGGAATGGTGTGTGCGAGCAGGATTCGCTGGCAGTGCCGTCGCGCATCGTCTGGCTGCCGCTCTCCTGGGACGATCCGGCGTGCCAGAAGGCTATCGACAAATACATGACCACCGTGCGCCGCGATGCGCCATGGTGTCCAAGCAATCTGGAGTTTATTCGCCGCATTAACGATCTGGCGAACGTCGATGAAGTGTATAAAACGGTGTTCGACGCCAGCTATCTGGTGATGGGGCTGGGAGATGTCTATCTCGGTGCACCGGTCGCGACACCGCTTGATCCGCGCCATCGACTGGTCACCACCAAGTACAATCCGGCGCGCACCTGGACGGCGGAAAACTCGGTGGGCATTGGCGGGGCATATCTCTGCGTTTATGGCATGGAGGGGCCGGGCGGGTATCAGTTCGTTGGCCGTACGCTGCAAATGTGGAATCGCTATCACGCGGTTGACGATTTTGGCGGTAAACCGTGGCTGCTGCGCTTCTTCGACCAGATTCGTTTCTACCCGGTTTCTGCCGACGAGTTATTGACGATCCGCCGTGATTTCCCGCTGGGGCGTTATCCGCTGCGTATTGAACATACCACGCTGAACCTGGCCGACTACCAGCAGTTCCTGGCGGATGAAGCCACGGAAATTGAGGCTTTCCGTGCCCATCAGCAGGGGGCGTTTGATGCAGAGCGCGAGCGCTGGATTGCCAACGGTCAGGCACATTTTGATAGTAGCGATACGCTGGTCGAAGAGGGCGAAGATGCACCGTTAAGGGCCGGTCAGGCAAGCATCGACAGTCCGATATCTGGCAACCTGTGGCAGGTGAACGTTGAAATCGGCAACACCGTACGCGAAGGCGACGTTCTGGTGATCCTCGAGTCGATGAAGATGGAAATTCCGTTAGTGGCCTCGCAGGATGGTGTGGTCAGCCAGGTGCGAGTTCAACCGGGTTCATCGGTGAGAGCGGGTCAGTGCGTGGTGGTGTTGGAAACTGCGGTCTGATGTCTTGCATGCTCTGACGGCTGAGGAGCAGAGAGTCTGTTCAGTCGTCAGGGCTTCACGGTATTTTGATCTACTTTCCTGACACGTTGTTCGGGACGTTTAAATATGTTCTTTAAGCAACGCTGTCAGCGCTTTCCAGTTAAACGGCTCAAGCTGCGCATAGGTAATTCCTAGCGCGGCCATACGTTCTGGCAGGTGGCGTTGGGCTATCGCCGTCGCCTGACTCATCACGCTCTCTCCCGCGGCATCGCGAAGGGTTTTGACCACTTCTTCCATCTCTTCGCTGCGTCGGATGCCATGCTCGGCAACGCGGCTTATCAGGTAGCCAGGGAAGGAATCATTCCAGCCCAATGAGGGGAAGCTGGCGTGGAGTGATGCCAGCACCGCTTCCTCAACGCCGTACTGGTGGGCGGCGAACAGGCATTCGGCGGTAAGCGCCTCCAGTCCTTTGATCATGACGCTGCGGCACATCTTGATTGCCGAGACGCTGCCAATGTCGTTCCCGCCGTAGCGCGCATGACATCCGAGCGCGGTCAGTAATTCGGCGATGGCTTGTGCCTGTGGGCCCCCGATCAGCAAAGGCGTTCTGAGTGCTGCGGGGGGAACAGGCGCCATCACCGCGACATCGACGTAAGTGCCGGACTTAAAGCGTTCGGCAGCCTGCCGCTTGGTCTGCGGGGCGACGGAGTTAAGGTCAAGAAAATACTGCTTATCCGTCATCGGCAGGGCTGCTTGTGACGCGACATCCAGCGCGGATCCCGCGGTGACGGTGGAAAAGATGAGCTCGGCGCCTGTCAACGCGTCGGCCAGGGAGATTGCTGCCCGCACGCCTCCCTGGCGCGCCTTCATTATCATCGCATCGCGTTCTGGACCATTAAACTTGCAATCCCAGACGGTGACCGGGTTCTCTTTTGCCAGTGCATCCGCAAGAATGCCTCCTGCTTCACCATAGCCTATAAATGTTATTGTCGTCATTACAGCTCCTCACGCGGCCATACACTGGCCGGAATACAAACGTCGCCGGTGAACAGCAGTCGCGTCGTGCGCAGCAGGCCGCAGCCAGTCAGTTGGCCGTTATCGGCGAGCTGGAGCGCCACGCCGAATTCACCAGTTGGGTGCTCAACGCTCAGTTCTGGCATACGCTCAAGACTCGCCAACTCTTGCGCCACTGAACCTTCAATAAGACAGGCGCTGGCGACGCTCACCGCGCCGAAAACGCCAATCGAGGTATGGCAGCGGTGCGGAATAAAGGTACGACTGCTGATGGCTCCGTCGGCGCGCGGCCTGGCAATTAGCGTCATTTTAGGAACCGTGCGTTGCGACACATCGCCCAGATTCATGCGCGGTCCGGCCTGCAGGCGAATAGACTCCAGCCGCTGCTTCAGCTCATCGTCGGCGTCGAGCTGTTCACGGGTCTCATAACCCGTGCGCCCGAGGTCGCTGGCACGGACAAGGATCACCGGCATACCATTATCGATACAGGTGACATCGATGCCGTCGAAGCGATCGCGAGCCCGTCCGGTCGGGAGCAGCGCGCCGCAGCTTGATCCCGCCACGTCGAGAAAATTGAGCACAATTTTACTGGCCGTACCGGGTACGCCATCAATGCGGGTGTCGCCCGCATACTCCACGCCTTCGTTGTCACAGGGCACTTCTGCAACCGCAAGCTGGCCGGTGTTCTCCATATAGATGCGCACCCGGGTCAGGGGAGCGACGCAGTCCACCAGGCCGCGTTCAATGGCAAAAGGTCCAACAGCAGCAAGAATGTTGCCGCAGTTTTGACCGTAATCGACCACGGCACGATCGACGTTTACCTGGGCAAAAAGATAATCGACATCGGCATCTGGCCGCGCCGAGCGGCGAATAATCGCCACCTTACTGGTCAACGGGTCGGCACCGCCAATACCGTCGATTTGACGTGTATCGGGCGATCCCATCGCCGCTAGCAGCACCGCGTCGCGCATTGAGGGTTCTACCGGTAAATCGTCCGCGAGAAAGCAGGCCGCCTTCGAGGTGCCTCCGCGCATCAGTAGGCAGGGAATTCTGCGTTGTGCCATGTTTAACTCTCCACGTCTTCGGCGCTATCGTAATAACGCAGCCCTTTCTCGGCGAGGCGCGGGCGCATTGCGTAGATATCCAGCCCCAGTTCGCCGCTCCCCATCCGCTCTCGTTTCGCTTCTTCATTCGCTATTCGGGTTTCGGCTTTTACCAGCACCTCGCGGGCAAGCCCGTGCGGAATGACCACCACGCCGTCGTCGTCGGCGACAATCACATCCCCCGGCGTCACCAGCTGGCCTGCACAGATAATCGGGACGTTAACCGAGCCCAGCGTCTCTTTCACCGTACCCTGGGCGTAAACCTGCCGGGACCAGACGGCAAAGCCCATCTCGCGGAGGGTATGCGAATCACGGATGCCGATATCACCCACCAGACCCACGACGCCGCGCGACTGTAACGACGTGGCCAGCAGGTCGCCAAAAAAACCATCCCCGCAGGGGGAAGTAGGGGCTACCACGAGGATATCGCCCGGACGGCACTGCTCGACGGCAACGTGGAACATCCAGTTGTCGCCGGGCGTGACCAGCACGGTGACCGCGTTTCCGGCACGGCATATGCCCTGTTGTATTGGTCTGATGTACGGGGCCATAAGCCCCTGTCGGTCATAAGCTTCGTGAAGCGTAGCTACCCCCGCCGCGCTGAACTGACGCAGGGCGGTGTTGTCGTGGCGGGGAAGGGAGCGGATGACAATGCCTTTACGGTTAAGCAGGTTCATGCAAGGTTCTCCGTCACACGAGGGAAGATGCTCTGGAAAGCTTCGGCATGCACGATGTCACGTGCCGCGGTGATGCCGATATTACGTTTAGCCTGCACGCCCCGCTGGAGCGCCACGCGAGTATAGTATTCCCACAGGTGTTCCTGGCCCTGCATGCACTGGATTGCCTGATACTTTTTGTCCCAGACGTGGGTGATATCCAGCAGAACGTCCGGCTTCCAACTGCACTGCTCAGGCTGATGCGGCTCAAAGCAATAGACAGGCGGTGCCTGCACGACAGGTTCACCAGGACGGTATCCTTCGGCCTGGGCGATAATGCGGGCTTCCTGTGCCAGGTTCGACGCCATCGGATGATCGTAGTTATAGGGATCCTGCATGGAGTGAGTCAGAACAAAGTGTGGCTGCACCCGACGATAAACATCCGCCAGGCGGAACAGTGTCTCTTTGTCGGCACGCAGCGGATAGTCACCAATATCAAAAAACTCTACGCTGGCCCCGAGAATGTTGGCAGCAGCCTGCGCTTCTTCCCGACGATGATGTTTTACAGTTTCTTCAGTCATATTGCCTTTGCGCCACAGTTTAGCGGACTCCCCGCGCTCGCCGAACGACAGGCAGACGATATGCACCTGATAGCCCTGCTCGACGTGCAGGGCTATCGCGCCGCCTGCACGCCAGACGAAATCAGCGGAGTGGGCGCTAACGACAAGGGCACTTTTTTCACGAATCGGTTGGGACATGATGACTTCCTCTGTTGTTTTTTGTCAGCTTGTCATGCTCCGTCGCAGGAAGGTAATTCGTTAACTTGTGAACGCTATGATTTTTATTTATGTTGTTATTAAGTTCATTGAGTGGCGCTGGGCCGATCATGCAGAGAAAAATACGAAGCAAATCGATAAATATTATGCAGCTACGCTTTTTCTGTCAGGTCGCGTTAAGGGGCAGTGTTTCCCGTGCCGCCGATGATTTATTTCGTACACAGTCTGCCATTACACGTGCAATACGCGACCTGGAAGCCTCACTGAACGTCATTCTTTTCGAGCGTCACTACAGCGGTATGGTGCTTACGGAGTACGGGAAATGCATATTACCGCGCGCCAGGCGGGCGGTAGAGGATTTACAGGCAGTTCCGGCCCTGATGCAAAAATTGAGGGTGCGCACCAGCGCGTCTAACGCGCTGCCGGATGCAGGCTGGCTCTTTCATACCCGTCGACTGGAAATTTTTATTCAACTGTATCATGTCAATCATACCCAGACCGTCGCGACGCAGCTCGGGGTGACGCAGCCGGCCATCAGCGCAGCGCTTAAAATTCTGGAGAAAGGGGCCGATGCGCCGCTGTTTCGCCGTACTCCGGAAGGGGTTCGTCCGACAGCGGCGGCAGACGTACTTTATCCTCACATCAGTCGGTCGCTGAACGAACTGGATAATATCTGGAGCGATCTCGCCGCCCGGCGTGGCGTGCTACAGGGAAGCGTGCGTATCGGTGCGCTGCCGCTTAGCCGGACACAACTGCTACCCGGCGCGATCGCCCGTTTCCTGGCGTGCCATCCCAACATCACAATAATGACCAACGAGAGCCCGTATGAGTCTCTGGTGTCGGACATGCGTGCAGGCAATATTGATTTTATTATTGGCGCCCTGCGCCAGGATGAGGATCTCCCCGACCTGGCAAGCGAGGCGCTCTTTGAAGAAGATATGCTGATTCTGGCGCGCAATGACCATCCATTGCTACACGATCCTGATCCCCGGAGCAAGCTGGGGCAGGCGCAGTGGGTGCTGCCTCGCTCAAACGCTCCGGCGCGGCATCTGCTGGACAATGCGTTTCTCATCTCAGGGCTGCCTCTACCACAGCCCTGTGTTGAAACCGGTGATGCTGCAATGGTGCGTGGCCTGCTGCTTCACTCCGATATGTTGGCTGCGGTCTCTACAAGCCAAATGCGCTATGAAATTGACAACGGGCTGCTCACCGTTTTGCCTGTCCGCCTGCCCGATACTACACGCCGTATCGGGCTGACCTTCCGGGAAGGGAGCCTACCGTCACCCGCTACGCAAGCCTTGCTCACTTTTATTCATAACCACGTAGCGAAAGGTTAACGGCTGCCAGCGACAGAATAGGTGACCTGCTGGTTTCGCGTTTTCTGAAATTCCTCCAGCGTTTGACCACGCATGGCGGCGTAAATATGCAGATTCGATACGCCGACCACTGCGCCCATTTTCTCCAGCAGGAAAAAACTCGCGCCGTACTGGATCAAACCACGCCAGTCGCGTTCGGTCAGCAGACGTTGTTCCTCCTCGCTCAGCCCGGCCTCCTCATACAGTGCCTGCGGCGCACTCAGGAAACGCTGGCGCCAGGTGGGCTGCGTCAGCTTATGCAGGAAGTTGTTCAGCCGCAGGCCGTTCAGACTGCGCTCATGCGTAAAAGGATACGTTCCCGGCAGGTTATCAACACCAGCCAGTTGCAGCGCCATATGCTGGCGGTGGCGGGCCAGGGTGTCCACCGGCGGCGTGCGGGCGTTATTTTCCAGAATCAGCGTGGCAATGCCGGTCATTGAGGGCAGGTAGTAATCACGCCAGGTCTCAGTGACATTGGCCGAAAGGGCGCCACGCATCACCAGCCACATAATAACCTCTGAGCCTTCCATGCCGCCCAGCGTCGCATATTCACTGATGGTCATTTCGGTGAGTTTTTCCGGGTCGTTAACGAGCATGTCGACAAACTGCGCGTCCCAGTCGGTATTGTTGAATCCGCAGCGTTCCCCGTGAACCTGGTGCGACAGCCCGCCGGTGGCGACAATCGCCACGTCAATATCCTCCGGATAGCTTTCGATGGCACGACGTAATGCCTGGCCCAGCTTATAGCAACGTTTTGCGCTCGGCACAGGGAATTGCAGTACGCCGATTTGCAGCGGGATCACGCGGGTTGGCCATCCCTCTTCTTGCTGCCAGGGCAGAAGCGCCGACAGGGGGGAAAACAATCCGTGGTCCAGTTTTTTATTCATAAAGAACGACATATCAAACTCATCGGCCATCAGGCTTGCACCAATATGCCGCGAGAGTGCCGCATCGCCTTTTACCGGCGGCAGATTGCGCGGGCCGCCGCCTTCGTCCGCTACGCCATACTCTTTGTCAATTCCGAGGGTAAACGTGGAATAGTGGTCAAAGAAAAATGCGGTCACATGATCGTTAAAGATGTAGACCAGCGCATCGGGCTTTTTCTCATCAAGCCAGCGCTGGAGGGGCTCGAAGCTTTGGAAAATAGGGGACCACGCCGGATCCTGCTGTTTGTGGTGATCAACCGCGAAACCAATCGTCGGCGTGTGTGAGACGGCAATACCGCCAAGTATTCGGGCCATAATGAAACTCCAGTTATCGGTTACGCAGGGTTTGCTCGAGTGCGCTTATTTCTGCCTCTGTTGCTCGAGGTTCTTTTCGGTTCATACGGTGCAACAAAATAGCAATGCCCGCCAGACATGCTGGCAAAGCGAGCACCAGGAAAATGGATGAGTGCCCCGGAACAGCCAGCATGATGACGCCGCCGAGCGTAGAGCTCAGAATCGCCCCAGTGCGGCCGATGCCGTGCATCCAGCTTACGCCCGTGGCGCGAATTTCCGTTTGGTAATAGGCGGGGGAATAAGCCTGAAGACCATTTTGCGCCCCATTAATGCACATCCCGCTGATGAAAATCAGTACCGCCAGCGCCACTGAACCGAAATCCATCAGTCCTTGCGCTAACAGACACAGACAACCAAGGAAATAGGTAAGGGCAATGACTTTTTTGGCGGCGGTGCGGTCCATCATATAGCCGACGATAATACCGCCAAGTGGGCCACCAAGCTGGAACAAGCCGGTGATGATTGCAGCCTGCTGCAGTGAGAGGCCTCCGGAACGCAGAATAGTAGGTAGCCAGCCATTAAGCAGGTAAATGACAAACAGTCCCATAAAATAGGTCAGCCATAATGCCACTGTCCCTCTGGCGTATCCGTGACGAAACAGTTGAATCACCTTACTGCTGCGCGATATCTGTGGGGTATTCAATGTGAAGATATTATTTTTATTGAAGTTTCCACCCAGACGATTCAGCACGTTGGCAATTTTTTCTGTTGGCACTCGGCGGGCGACCATGCTCATAGCCGACTCTGGCAGCAGGGCGATCATAATGGGCAGCAGAACCAGCGGTAGCACACCTCCGAAAATCAGCGCCGAATGCCAGCTATAGTGTGAAAGCAGAGCCGCGGCAATAAATCCACCCAGTCCGGAGCCGACATTAAATCCACTGTACATCAGGGTAATCATTAAGCCTTTACGGCGTTCAGGCATGTATTCCGCAACTAGCGTGACGCAGTTTGGCATGACAGCCCCTAAACCTAACCCGGTGAGAAAGCGCATCAGCGCCATTTGTAGCGGACTCTGCGCGGCTGCAGCAGCCAGGCTGAAAAGAGCGAACAAAGCAACTGACCAGAGCAGGATCCGCTTGCGGCCATAACGATCCGACAACGGCCCAGCGACCAAAGCACCGATAGCGACGCCGAACATGGCAGCGCCCAGTATCGGGCCTAGCTGTGCGCGACTGATGCCCCAGTCTTCAATTAACGCAGGAGCAATAAAGCCCATAACTGCGGCGTCATAACCATCAAGCATAATGATAAGAAAGCAAAGGAGCAGGACATGCCATTGAAAACGTGATATTGGCCGGGCATCGATCCACGCCTTTACATCAACGATGTTTGTTTGATTCATAGAGTGACTTCCTTAAGCAGGCGGTATGAATGTTCTGTTTGTGTTATGTGATGAACGTTCGCATACAACTTAAGGCAGGCGACGAATTGTGTCTGGTTCGAAAAACCAGCCACAGGTATGAGTTCTATTTATAATGTGATGGATCTGGCGAAAACCAGGGGGGTGAGGAAAAGCAGAACAGAATGCGGGGACAGGTGGTTGGCTATAGTGATGAAGAACGACTGGCTGTAGATTATCTTTGATTTAACATAATATACATTATGCGCACTAACATGAAGTCAGGCAGAATCCAGCATTTTGTGGTTATGATTATCTTGCTCACTGCGCCGCTCAAATCCTCGCCATACTGCGTTGACCATCACCAAATCTGAAACCGCAATTGCCTCGTTACCCCCTGACGTATAAATTAACGTTATGTCCGCATTGTTCACGGTATCTTCAGGAGGAAGTATGGTTCCCGGTTTACCCGCTCTGAATGTTTTGTTTGTCGCCGGCTTTGGTCCTGTCACCCGCGATACACAAAGTGAGCACCGGCGGCGGCCTGGCAGCGGAGGGCGAAGATATTGAAGTACTGGAGATGACCTTTAACGAAGCATTGGCCGCCATTGATAGCGGCGCGATTGTTGATGGCAAAACGATTATGCTGCTCTATTACGTGGCGCACAAAGGCATTCTCTAAGCCATTAACGCAGGCAGCCCAGCAACCCTTCCAGCCATTGGGCAAACACCCTCACCTTATGCGATAAATGGCGATGAGGGTAAAGCAGCGACAGTTTGCGCGACGGGCACGGGAAGTCTGGCAGCACCTCCACCAATTGGCCGCTGTCGATATACGGCTGTAAGAAGAAATTCATCCCCTGAAGCAGGCCAAGCCCGGCGAGGCCTGCCGCAATATACACTTCCGAGTTATCGAGGATCAACTTGCCCGGCAAGGTGATCTCTTCGATGCCAGCGGGTGTCACAAAGTGCCAGGGAATGACTTCGCGGTCGTTGCTGATAATCCAGTTCACGGCATGATGATGCTGAAGGTCGGCAAGGGTTTCTGGCGTGCCGTATTGCGCAAGGTAGTGTGGGCTGGCGCAGGTCATTCTTTTCACGGTTCCCAATGGGCGAGCCACATAGTCTCCGTCGTCCAGCTCTCCTACACGCAGCACACAGTCAAGACCGTCACGCAGCATGTCGCGACGCACGTCGCTACTGCTCAGGATAATCTCGAGATCCGGGTGAGCTTGATAGAACTCCTGCAGTTTAGGTACGACGACCAGGCGAGCAAAGGCAATGGGCATATCAACGCGCAACTGACCATGTAGCGGCCGGTCCGGTGAAAAGGATTCCAGTAAATCATCGGCCTGGGACAGCAGTGGCTTACTGCGCCGGTAAAACTCTTCGCCTTCCGGCGTCAGATAGATGCGGCGCGTGGTACGTTGCAGCAGCCGCACCCCGCTATGTTGTTCCAGTTGTTGTACCGCCCTGGTCACGGCGGGACGATGAATTTGCAGGTTTTCCGCGGCCTGCGTGAAACTGCCGGAATCGATGATTTCGATAAATATTTTAATATTTTCAAATAGATTCATCTGCATAGTACACGCCCCTTTTCTGTCATCGCCCCATTGTTACTAATTTAATAATAGTGATGAACATTTTTCACTATTTTTCTGAATAATAAACCTCTCTACACTGCCCTTATTCCAGCGAATTCGCGCTGTAACAAGGAAATAACATCATGAAAAATAACCGTATATGTCAGATTTTAGGAATCGAAAAACCAGTCATTCAGGGCCCTCTTTCCTGGTTGACCGATGCGCGTCTGGTCGCTGCTGTCAGTAATGCCGGGGGCCTAGGTGTGCTGGGGCCAAATGCCGGGTTGACCGCTGAGACCGCCGTCTCAACGCCGGAAGAAACCGCAGAGAAAATGCGCGAAGAGATTCGCAAAACCAAAAAACTGACCGAAAAACCGTTCGCCGTAAACCTGATCCCTTCAGCGGAGAATGATATCTGGACACCGGGAATCCTACAGGTGATCAAAGAAGAAGCGGTAAAAGCCGTGGTTTATACTGGCTACAGCGACGGTGCGATTATTCCTGAATTGTTTGATGAGCTGAAAGCGGCCGGTATCGTCATTATCTATCGCGACATTAACCCGACGCCCGCCAACAGCCGTGCAGCGGAACATGCCGGCGCCGATATGATTGTCGCCACCGGTTTTGATGAAGGTGGCACTCTGCCAGGTACCGCGCTGGGGACGTTCTCTATTGTCCCGTTGATTGTCGATGCCGTGGAAAACGTTCCGGTTCTTGCCGCCGGCGGTATCGTTGATAAGCGTACGGCCAAAGCCGCCTATGCGCTGGGCGCTGAAGGGATATTCGCGGGTTCCGTGTTCATCAGCACCGTGGAAAACCGTGTACCGCAGTCAGTTAAAGAGAAAATTGTCGCGGCGAACGGCCTTGATTTGCGGTTGTTCCGCACCCTGCCCGACTACTATCGCTCGCTGCCTGGGAAGTTGGCAGAGAAACTGGTCGCACTCGATAAAGCAGGCGCCAGTAAAGAAGAGTTAGCCAGCGTGATGGGCGGCCTGCGTGGTTTACGCCTTGGTATGCTGGAAGGCAACACCGATGAAGGCTATATCTCACTGGGTACCGGTATTGGCGGTATCAAACAGATTCTCAGCGTCGCTGAAGTGGTCGAACAATTATCGGCATAACATAACAAGGGCAGCCTGCGCTGCCCTTTGAGTTAGGGACAAAACATTTCACCGCGGCTAAAACTCCAGTCCTCAGCCTGGTTGAACTGGATAATTATCATCACATCATCCGGTGAGATAGCCAGTTCACGTTCAAGACGTTCGTTCAGCATGCGATAAAAGCTTTGCTTTTGTTCCCGCGTTCGCGGCCGGCCTGCGGTGATCTGTATCAGGACAAATCCTTCACTACGTCCACCGCTAAGGTAGTGAGTATTGAATATGCGCTGATTGGCCGGCAATTTATCGATCAACTGAAAACAGTCTTCAACGGGAACAGCAAAGCTATCGACCAGGCTTTGATGAAGAATCGTCGACACCTTTGCTATCTGTGTATCGCTATAGATATCACCCAGCGTTATGCGCGTTAAGGGCATGATCGTTCCTCCTTTTCACTGATGCAGCCCAGCGCCGTGACGGCTGCGGGCCAGCCGATATAAAAAGCCAGATGCGTAAAGGCCTCTATGATCTCTTCCTGCTGCAGACCGTTTTGACGTGCAAAGTCCAGGTGCCAGGGTATCTGTTGTGTGCGCCCCATCGCCGCTAGCGCGGACAGGGTTATCAGGCTACGGTCGCGTGGAGAGAGGTCTTCCCTCTGCCAGATATCATTGAAAAGGAGTTGGCTGCTCACTTCGGCAAGTTTTGGGGCTATTTTTGCCAGGGTATGACGATCCAGTGATGACGACATAATGGTTCTCCGTATTGACAGTCCCCTCATACTGGCGCAACAGTAGTGTCCTGAATATCGAATAGTTCAGGACCAACCGTCCTGATAAAAAGGATGAATATGCAAAAGAGGCTTCCTGCACTGGATCTGGACGCGTTACGTAGTTTTATAACCGGTATTGAGTGCGGTAGTTTCGCCCAGGCGGCCACGCAGCTTTGCCGGTCAACATCTGCAGTCAGCGCTCAGCTCAAAAAGCTCGAGCACCAGTGCGGTACCGCGCTGGTGATGAAAAAAGGTCGTCACCTCCAGCTCACTTCTCAGGGAGAAATATTGCTGGCTTACGGACGTCGCCTGTTGGCCTTGAGCGATGAAGCACAACAAGCCATCAAAGGTGCCCAGTTACAAGGCGAAATACGTATTGGCATGCAGGAGGACTTTGGCGAGTCGTTGATGCCTGGCATTCTGGGACAATTTCATTATCAGCATCCTGACGTCAGGATCATGGCGAAAGTTGACCGTAATGACCCCTTACAGCAGGCTCTTGCTGAACAGGCTCTGGATATGGCCCTGTTCTGGCAGCCGGACCTCAGCGCAAGCGATGGCAAACTGTTAGACGTACGGCCGCTGGAGTGGATTGGCTCAGAAAATGGGGTTCTTGATCAATTACTTGCCGACGGAGAGCCCATTCCCCTGGTGATGTTTGAACACCCCTGCCTGATGCGCGCTCGTGCCACGGCAGCCCTGGATAACGCGGGAATTCCCTGGCGTGTGGTATTCGTTAGCCATAGTCTGGGCGGTATTTGGGCCGCGGTTCAGGCGGGCTTGGGGCTTGCCGTCCGTACGCGGGTCGGCATGCCAGCGAATCTAAGAACGGTAAACGCCCGACTGCCTTCGCCGGGCGTTATGGGAATCACGTTAAAACATAATCCCGCCAGTTTATCGGCACAACACCCGGCACATTTGCTACTGGAGCAACTGATTGTCCAGGCGCTAGCGGCTGCTTAACGCTAATCCTATGAAGCGCTTACGGCTGCCCTGTCCTTAACATCTCATTAAATTCGCATAGCGTTTGGTATTGTTCCAAAGTTTGCACCATCTTTCCAGAGCCCGTTTTCCGCATATTCAGAACAATATTTTCAACGCTATGTTGATTGGCGTTATCAGCTAATGCCATTGCCCCGATTAACGTACCGGTGCGGCCAACCCCGGCATTGCAATGAATCAGTGGTATTTCACTAAGATTATTATTTTCCGCGCATTTATCGCTTATTTTATTCTTGACATAACGAGTCAATTCATTTAATTCCATCACGTTAATTGAGGTTTTGTCGGGCCAATTTGTAACATGGGTAACTGAATGCGTACTTTCCTTCTGCCCATCATTAATCTTCATGCTATAATGATTTAACATTAAATTTCCAATTTGCGTGTTTACTTTTACTCTTGTATTTTTGTTAATTTTTGGCGCGATGGCAACCTGTATGCCATCATAATTCCCACTTTCACAAAAATACATAGGAAGTCCTTTATCGGCAATATCATTTGATGAGGATAACACAACGACCACTGCTGGCTTTTGCTCCAGCAACATCCGGCAATGCTCGGCCATATGATTAGCTTTGGGATACTGGCAGCGCATTGCAATTTCTTGACCGTTAATCGAAATCTTATTTGCTGGCATAGCCGTGCCGTTTGATGTTCGAATCTGTGAACATACAGCTGTACCTATATCGTTGTAACGCTGAAGATTCGGAACGGTGATATACTGAAAAGACTGCGTAAGCTCATTTATTTTATTATACTCGGCCTCCACATTATTATTTTGAGCATAATCTTTGGCGGGCAGCGCTGGAAATAAAGCATTCGTACGGGAAAGAAGATGTGCATACTTCTCTGAGCGCAGCATTTTCATACCATTATAAATAACTGGTTTATCTTTCCCCAAGTTTTCAGGGCTATTTTTCACCTCAAGTAATCTTTTGGCAAAGCAAATGTTGTTAGAGGTCTTATTCTTTTCAGCCAAACTAACTGCGGCCACAGTGCTCTTGAATAGATGAGCTTTAATGTAAAGTATGGGTGGATTCATTTTAATCATGTTATTACCATTTTTCACGCGTTGAGCTAATGCTCTGATTAAGAGGTGTGCTAGCGTTTTCCAATGCTGTAATTAACTTAGAGCCTATCTCAATCTGATGAGTCTCGATTATAGTTCTGCGTTGTGTTGCTGGCATGGTCAAACATCCTTTTCCGGGAAAAGGAATATCTTAAGTTCCCCTTCTTTGAAAAAGATATCATTTAACGATTATTCAGCCATGAGTTAATTGATTAGCGTGAGTACCTGTGCGGCAAGAGAAAAAGCAAGAAGAGAGTCTGCAACAGACATTTTCGTTCTACGAAAGCGAGGAGACCATTTCGGAATTTACTTTTTGGCAACATTTTTGGCCCGGCGAGTACCGGGCCAATGGGTATCAGGAAAACTTGAGATACACCTTTTCTTCCTCAACCTGCACCGGGTAAATCGTCACCCCCTCGGTCAATGGGCTACACATCGCTTTTCCGGTTTTGATGCAAAAACGTCCCTGATGCAACGGGCACTCAATTTCACCGTCTTCCAGAAAACCATCGCTAAGGCGAGCATTGCCGTGTGAGCAACGGTTATCGCTGGCGAAAATGCCTTCATCGGTGCGATACAGCGCAATATCGCGGCCATTAACCTCCACGCCAATCACATCATCTTCTGGCAGTTCGGCCAGCAAAGCGGCTAAGATCCAGCTATCAGACATCGTTATCCCCTTAAATTGGATAGATCAGCGAGTTGGGCACCAGTTCGCTATCAAAAATACACAGACGGCTGGCAAATCGTAGCCCTTCCGCGGTTTGGACCACCGTGTCGAGGTAGTATCCGACATTAAACATTTCGCTATGCCCATCTGATTTGGTGCGAAAAACCGCATAGTGAGTACGCGCGGTAATGCCCTTCTCGTCCATCGCCAGAATATGCGGCAGCCCCACGACGTGACGTTGGTAGTACGGATCGTGGAACAGCGTCTCGGCGATACCATAGATGCGATCCTTCAGCATCCCTTTGCTTTCCAGGTTGATGGTCGATAGCGGCAGTTGGCGATCGTAATTCTCGCGTGGAATCACCTTGTAGCAACAGTCGTCGGTAAACAGTTCTGTCCATCTCGCCCATTCTGCGCGGTCGACAATGTCGCTGTACGCCGTTTGCAGCGCGACCAACTGCTGCCAGATTTCAGGGTTAATCATCATGTTAAATCTCCAGTACGCCGCGCCAGTAGTGATACATCCCACGAATTAAACTTTCCGAAACCATATGATCGGTATTTTCATAGCCGGTACCGTTCATTTCCGCGAGCGTGCGGCGATGGTCATTGTGATGGAAGCCTTGCTGGGAGAACTCCACCACTTCGCCATCATCCGCAGACACAAAACCCGCTGGGCCGAACAGATTGGCTTGTTTAAGGCGACGTTGCGTCATTTCGTCGTCGTCATCGGCAAAGCCAAAATGGGTCCAGACGAAATCGAATTCGTTTGGGCCTCGCGGTTGGATATGGCGCACCGACATGGAGTTGACGTTCTGCTGGACCACCAGACTCGGAAACAGCGTCATCATCACCACCGTCGGGCCATTCCACCAGGGCTCTTCTACCACGTCGAGGAAACTGGCGTCGTTAAGTTGCATCTGCTCTTTAAAGCTGCTCACGCCTTGAGTGACCGCACTTTTACCGCCGTTGCCTTTACGGCTGATCATCGCCGCGTGGCGGTATTGATCATCCATAATCAACTGGGAGCGATTATCGGCGCGCCATAGTCCAAAAGTAACAAACCAGGTGTGTAGCAGGCCTGCGTGGTACGGATCTTTAATGTTCTCCTGCATCAGCTTCCAGTTACCAGGAATACGCTGACGGTTATAACCCAGTAACTTCAACTGACGACCACTGAAGACACGTTCAAAATAGGCCAGAATTTCCGGGCCCAGATACTGCTCAAGCGGCTCGACATCGTACGAAAATGAGGCGAATACCACGCCGTTATGGCAGGCGACGTTGAGTTTTTTCAGCCCGTGTTCCGCGGGGTTAAAATCTTTAGGCATCCCGCCGTTCACTTTACCATCCTGCTTGACGCCGCGGCGGAATGGCACGCCCTGCAGGTTACCGTCGAGGTCGTAATTCCATTGATGATAGGGACAGACAAAATCCGTGCGGTTGCCGGATTTTTCCCGACAGAAGCGCATTCCACGGTGGGCACAGACATTTTCAACCACGTTGATCTCGCCCTGCGGGTTGCGTACGGCAATCACCGAGCGTTCGCCCACCACGCTGCGGACAAAATCGCCCGGTTCCGGGATCTCCGCTTCCAGCGCCACGTAGCACCAGTGTTTGCCGTAGAAAATTTTCTCCAGTTCGCGCTGGTAGATATCGTCGCGGGTATAGGCCCAGTAAGGAATGCGGCTGGTGCCGTCGTCAGGCCAGAGTAAATTGCTATTGGGTGCAGAGGTGAAGCTCATCATGACTCCTTTTCGTTATCTATCCGGGAAACGACATTACGGTTGGTAATAAAACGCGTCGGCATGAATATCGTCAGCCCGCGCGCCCAGGGCGCGAGCCTGAAGGCTCATGGCTTCGACCATTGCCGGTGGTCCGGCGGGGTAAACTTTCCAGCCGGTTAAGGCGGGAAGATCCAGGGCGACAGCTGCGGGCAGTCGGCCTGTGCGGTACACTGCGGATGGGGTTTCCTGACTCAGAACGAGGTGGTAACGGAAATTGCGATAGGTTTGGGCGAGCGACTCCAACTGATCCACACCGTAGAGATCGCTAGCCCATCGGCAGCCGTAGTAAAGATGAATGGGGTTAGCCATCCCGGCTGCCAGCGCCGCACGAATAATAGAGAGTTGCGGCGCCAGGCCAGTGCCGCCGGCGACGCACAGCATTGGGCCGTCATGTTTTTGTCGCAGCCAGCTGCCACCCATCGGACCATTGAGTTTGATCATCGTCCCCGGCGTCAGGCTCTCGACCAGGCCCGGAGTGACACGCCCATCAGAGACAATGCGAATATGAAACTCCAGCTCATCGTCCTGCGGGAGCCCTGCCATTGAGTAGCTGCGCTGACCGCCGCCGGGAAACGTCAGTCTGACAAACTGTCCGGCTGACCAGGTAAAGGGTTTGGCGGGCTTCAGGCGAAGCTGCCATACGTCGTGGCACAGCGGTGAAAATGCCGTCACCGTGGTTTTTAACGTTCGCGCCGGATGCACCACGATCTCATCGGCGGGCGGCAGCTCAATGGTGCACGCCGAGTGCAGCGTGGTACAACAGGCCAGCACCTCACCCGCCGCCATTTCTGGCACATCATCCGGCAGAATTTGTTCGACGTTACCGCTAACCACCTTACAGCGACAGGTCTGACAGCGCCCCGCCATGCAGCTGTATGAGATAGGAATTTGTTGCTCGCGTAAGACGTCCAGCAGATTGCTGCCGGGGGTAGCGGTGACCTGGCGGTTAACCGGAGTGAAATCCACTTGCATCACAGTTCCTTACCTTCAATGTTGTCATTTTGTTAACAAAGCGTATAAAAAAACGGAGCGGTGAGATATGCCGTACGGTTTATAGCGGTTATTAATCGGATTGATAACGATATCTATGTCACGTTTAAACGAAGTGGATCTCAATCTTCTGGTGGTCTTTCGCCATATGTACAGCGAGCGTCATACCGGGCGTGTTGCGGAAATTATGGGGCTCACTCAGCCTTCGGTAAGCCATGCGCTAAAGCGCCTGCGTATTATGTTGGGCGATGAATTATTTGAAAAAGCGTCGCGCGGGATGCGCCCGACGCCCTATGCAGAAGCCATTGCGGGCGATGTCGATGAGGTATTGAGCACACTAGAAAAAACGCTGAACTACCGTAATACGTTCAATCCCTGTGGCAGTCAGCGAGAATTTCGCGTGGCGATGACCGACCTTGGTGAAATTTATCTGCTGCCGCGGCTGATGAATTTGCTCAGCAAAGAAGCGCCTGGGGTACGAATTACCACCGTGCGCGACACGGCGGTACCGTTAAAAATTGAGATGGAGAATGGCGGTGTCGATTTGGCCATTGGCCTGCTGCCGCAGCTCGAGGCGGGGTTTTATCAGCGCCGACTATTCGATCAGCGCTATGTGTGCCTGATGCGCAAAGACCATCCGTTGAGCACCGTTCCCTTTGATGAAGAGGCCTTCCGGGCTGCGCAGCACATCAAAGTGATGGCCCAGGATTCCGGGCATAAACGGATTTTTGAGCTATTTGCCAAAGCGGGCGTGACCGATCTGAGCCCGCTCTGCGTGCCGCATTTTATGGCAATCCCCTATATTCTCAGTGAGACCGACTTTATCGTCACCGTGACGGAGAAGCTGGCGCTGCAAACCGCGCAGCGCTTCGGGCTGATTATTCGTCCGTTGCCCTATGAGTTACCCCGTATTCAGATTAACCTGTTCTGGCACAGTCACGTTCATCAGGACGCCGCCAACACCTGGCTACGTCGTTGTTTTATGAGGCTATTTACCGAGTAACAGAATGCTGCGAATCACTCTCCGGGACCAGCATGATCATTTTTAACGCCCGGTTACTTGCCAGCTGCCAACTCAGTTGCCGATAGGTGATGTCACCTTTTACCGCATGATGAAAAACGCGTTCGCCCCCTTCACGTACAATGACCTGCTGCTGAGACCAGAATTCGCGAAAATCACGGCTGTTATCGCTCATTTGCTGCACAAACGCGTTAAGCGTACTGTCCTTCGGATAATGAATCGCATCTGAACGGAGTTCAGCGACGATACGCCGCGCACGCGCTTCCCAGTTATCGACCAGCGTGCGCGCCAGCGGATGCTGGAACATAAAAGTCATCATATTGGGTGCGGGTTCGGTGCCCAGCCAGCCGCTAAACAGCGTCTCAGCGCCTTTATTCCACGCCAGCACCTGCCAGGTGAGATCCAGCAGATAGCAAGGTTCCGAGACGTGATGCACGGTAGACAGAATCGTCTGTTCTACCGCAGGTACCTGTTCGCTGAGTGGGTCGCTCTTATGCGCCAACAAAAAGAGATATTCACGCTCTGCGGGTTTGAGCCGCAGCGCCATGGCAATACCAGAGAGCGTTTGTGCGGAAACGGTGATATCACGCCCCTGCTCCAGCCAGGTGTACCAGGTGGTACTGATACCGCTCATTTGTGCGACCTCTTCACGCCGTAGCCCCTTCGTTCTCCGGCGTGAAAGAACGGGAATGCCCAACATTTCCGGCGAGGTGCTTTCGCGCTTCACCCGTAAAAATGTCCCCAACGCTTCTGGCCCTGTCAGCCCGCTTTTGTCCATGGTAGTAACTCGATATACCAGTATAAGTGCCAATATTGTACCCGTATTAATCCCGGCGTATAGTCCGTTGTAACAAGAACATAACAACAGAGGAAGACGGGTATGAACAACCATCATGAAGCATTGGTGAAGTCACAGTTTGGCGGTCAGGCGGCGGCCTATTTACAGAGCAATGTCCACGCCCAGGGAGCCGATTTGCGGCGCCTGAGCGAATGGTTATCCGAAGATAGCGAGGCCACGGTACTGGATGTTGGCTGTGGCGCCGGGCACGCCAGTTTTACCGCCGCGACACAGGTTGCACAGGTGACGGCATACGATCTCTCTGAAGGGATGCTGGCGGTGGTTGCCGAGGAAGCGCAAAAACGTGGGCTCAACAACATTACCTGTGCGCAAGGCCCGGCAGAAATATTGCTATTTGGCGATAACAGCTTTGATATCGTTATCAGCCGCTATTCCGCCCACCACTGGCACGATATGCAGGCGGCGCTGATGGAGATTCGCCGCGTCCTGAAACCAGGTGGCCGCTTTATCATGATGGATATTGCATCACCGGGAAAAGCGATTCTGGATGTGTGGCTGCAAACCATTGAAATGCTGCGCGATCCATCGCACATTCGCAATTATTCGCAAGGCGAATGGCTGGCGATGGTCAATAACCGGGGAATGGTCGTCGATAAACTGGTTGGCGATACGCTGCACCTGGAGTTCTCCTCCTGGGTTGCGCGGATGAAAACGCCGGACAATATCATTGAGGCCATTCGTTACCTGCAAGAAAAAGTCTCTCATGAGGTACGCGAGCATTTCGCTATTGCCGCGGATGGCAGCTTCACTTCCGACACCATTATGTTCCAGGCACGCTAAAAGTGCAGGTTGTCGCCAGAATTGGCGGCAACCTCTTTTCTTACTTCAGCTTAAAAGTGACACTGTCACCACGAAAGACCATCAAACAAACCTGAAATTGCCGAGCTTTTAGGCAGTCACCCGCTTTTTTGTGCCCTTTCTATCGATTTGTCACCATCATGTTAAGCGTTGCTCTATAATCTTGCGCGCTGCACCCGCCGCTGGGTCTGGAGTGAAGATAACGGAGTTAAGTCAGATGTTACCAGGCAAGAAAAATCGTTCCCTGTATATCCCTTATGCGGGGCCGGTTCTGTTGGAATTTCCGCTGCTGAATAAAGGCAGCGCGTTCAGTATGGAAGAACGCAGCAACTTCAACCTGCTGGGGCTACTGCCCGAGGTTGTCGAGAGTATTGAAGAACAGGCCGAGCGCGCCTGGATTCAATATCAGGGTTTCAAAACTGAAATCGATAAGCATATCTACCTACGCAACATTCAGGATACCAACGAAACGCTGTTCTACCGCCTGGTTGAAAACCACCTCGATGAGATGATGCCGGTTATCTACACGCCGACTGTCGGTGCGGCCTGCGAACGTTTCTCTGAGATTTATCGTCGTGCGCGCGGCGTCTTTATCTCTTATCAGAATCGTCACAACATGGACGATATCCTGCAAAATGTGCCAAACCACAACATCAAAGTCATTGTGGTTACCGACGGAGAACGTATTCTCGGCCTGGGCGACCAGGGGATCGGCGGTATGGGGATCCCTATCGGTAAGCTTTCGCTGTACACCGCCTGCGGCGGCATCAGCCCTGCCTACACCCTTCCGGTGGTACTGGACGTCGGCACCAACAATCAACAGTTGTTGAACGACCCGCTGTATATGGGCTGTCGTAACCCGCGTATCAGCGACGAAGAGTACTACCAGTTTGTTGATGACTTTATCCAGGCCGTGAAACAGCGCTGGCCAAACGTGCTGCTGCAGTTCGAAGATTTTGCGCAGAAAAACGCGATGCCGCTGTTAAATCGCTATCGTGATGAAATCTGCTGCTTTAACGACGATATTCAGGGCACTGCGGCGGTCACCGTCGGCACGCTGATTGCGGCAAGCCGCGCGGCGGGTAGCCAGTTGAATGAGCAGAAAATTGTCTTCCTCGGGGCCGGTTCTGCGGGCTGCGGCATCGCCGAGCAGATCATTTCGCAGATGCAGCGTGAAGGTCTGAGCGAAGAACAGGCTCGCAGCCGCGTGTTTATGGTCGACCGTTTCGGTCTGCTGACCGACCAGATGCCTAACCTGCTGCCGTTCCAGAGTAAACTGGTGCAAAAACAGGAAAAAATTCACGACTGGCAGCATGACAATGAGCAGATTTCACTGCTCGATGTGGTGCGTAACGTGAAGCCGAATATCCTGATTGGCGTATCTGGTCAGACGGGCCTGTTCACGGAAGAGATTATTCGTGAAATGCACAAACACTGCCCGCGTCCGATTGTGATGCCATTGTCGAACCCGACGTCACGCGTAGAAGCCACGCCGCAGGATATCATCAGTTGGACTGATGGTCAGGCGCTGGTTGCTACCGGCAGCCCGTTCGCGCCGGTGACCTGGAAAGATAAGGTGTACCCGATCGCCCAGTGTAATAACTCTTATATCTTCCCGGGGATTGGTCTTGGCGTGATCGCTTCCGGCGCTTCGCGTATCACCGACGAAATGCTGATGTCGGCGAGCGAAACCCTGGCGAAACACTCTCCACTTGCCAATCATGGCGAAGGACTGGTGCTTCCGGAGCTGAAGGATATTCACATCGTCTCGCGTGCCATCGCCTTTGCGGTGGGTAAGATGGCGCAGCAACAGGGGGTCGCGACGAATACCTCTGCTGACGCGCTGCAAGAAGCGATTGATGAGAACTTCTGGCTGCCGGAATATCGCAGCTATCGTCGTACCTCGATTTAACCTGTCCCATTAGCCCGGCTGAGCAAGCGTGACGCCGGGTTCTTCACTCAATCTTCTGGTTGAAAACGATGTTATGCACAATGCTGAATGTGTCTTATCTTTAACACTTCATATGTATGTTGTAACTAATATCTTTGGTGGCAAAGACATTACACACCCGCTACACTGCATTCACCGAATCACCTGACATCATGAAAAGGAGGCTAATTATGCTGTACTGTGAAATTTTCAATGTTTCACATACATTTGGTGATCGCACCAGCTCAAGCGTTATCGGTATCGTGCTGCGATAACTTCTGCTTGAGCGAAGACACCAACCCCTGAAATCCCTTCTCTCGGGCTTACTGAGTTATCGTCAGCGATGTTTGACGAGGCATAAACATGCCTGTAACTCTTGGGTAAGCAACAATGAGCACTTTACTCACTGCACAATCTTTACGCGTTGATACGGCGTTTGGCACGCTCTTCGACTCACTCTCCTTTACGCTGAAAAAAGGCGACCGCATTGGCCTGCTGGGCGACAACGGCTGCGGCAAAAGTACGCTGCTGAAGGTGCTGGACGGCACAGATTCCCCTGCTGCCGGAACGGTAGCGCTGGCCGGGCACTGCCTGATGGCACGCGTGGAGCAACATCTCCCGGACGCCATTTTCCCGCTGACCATGCTGGATGCCGTACTCGCACAGCTGCCTTTTGCTGAGCGCGACAGCCAGCGCTGGAAAGCCGAAACGCTGCTGGCAAGCATGGGCTTCACGCCGCAGGATATGATGCTGCAATCCGCAACGCTCAGCGGCGGGCAGCATACGCGTCTGCTGCTGGCGCGAGCGTTGATCCACGATCCGGATCTGCTCCTGCTGGACGAACCGAGCAACCACCTCGATTTACCGACCCTGCTGTGGCTGGAACAATTCCTGCAGAACTGGTCCGGGAGCTTCGTGCTGGTCTCGCACGACAGACAGCTGCTGGATGCCGTCACCAACGGCAGCTGGATCCTGCGCGATAAGATGCTGCACTACTTCGCCCTTCCCTGCACGGCGGCACGCAAGGCGCTTGAAGCAAAAGATGAAAGCGACGCGCAGCGCCACAAGGCGGAGCAAAAGGAGATCGACCGCGTCACCGCCAGCGCGAAGCGGCTGGCGACCTGGGGAAAGGTCTACGACAACGAAGACCTTGCCCGCAAAGCCAAACAGATGGAAAAACAGGTCGAGCGGCTCAGGGAGAGCCAGACGGCGCTTACGGCGGGCAGTCAGTGGACGTTAACCCTGCGCGGCGACGCGCTGCGGGCAGACCGTCTGCTGGAACTGGAAAACCTCGACGTCCCGCCTGCGCCCGGGCTACCGCCGCTGTTTAACATCGACATGGCGCGGCTGAAAAGCGGCGATCGCGTGGCGATTGTCGGTCGTAACGGCTGCGGCAAATCGTCGCTGATGAGGCTTATCTGGCAACAGTTTGCCGATAAGCCCGCAGACAGCGGGTTGAAAATCCATCCGCGCGTGTCGCCCGGCTATTACGACCAGACGCTTAATCAACTGTCGGACTCTGCCACGCTGCTTGACGCGCTGGAGCCGTTCGCACCGGATCCGCAGAACCGCAAAATGGCGCTGATAAGCGCGGGTTTCCCGTGGGCGCGTCACGGACAAACCGTCAGCACGCTCAGCGGCGGCGAGCGCTCTCGCCTGCTGTTCGTTGGCCTGACGCGTGCCCGCTATAGCCTGCTGTTGCTGGATGAGCCTACCAACCACCTTGATATGGAAGGCAAAGCGGCGCTGGCAGAAACCCTTCAGCAGTTCGAAGGCGGCGTGCTGCTGGTCAGCCATGACCGTCAGTTAATTAGCCAAAGCTGCAACCGTTTCTGGCTGATTGAGGACGGTACGCTGAGCGAATGGCACGATGCAGAAGCGGTGTTTGAGCGGCTGCGTGAACGCGCGGGGCTGGTGACAGCCACTGCGCCCGCTGTCGCCGCGACGGTTCACCCCTCGCCGCATGACGATCTGCTTGAGCGGCTGATCGCGCTGGAAACGCTGCTGGAAGACGATCTGGCGCGCAAGCCGAAGCATCAAAAGCCGCAGCTGCAGGCGCAATGGCGTAAAGAGATTGAGGAGATAGAAGCACAGCTGTAAGTCTGCGCCCGGCGAGTACCTCGCCGGGCCAGCATTTTCCCCCCTTAATTATTAGAGGAACGCCGTATTCTTAATCTGAAATCGGCTTAAATGATGACATTATGTTGCCATTGCCTTGCATTACAGCGCCAAACCACTAATCCTTAAGGAGAATTACACCTGCTATGCAGATACTCATCATGAACAAGGAGATACACATGAAGGCTGCTGTTGTCACACAGGACCACCAGGTCAACGTTACCGAAAAAACCTTACGCCCGCTAAAGCACGGGGAAGCCCTGCTGACGATGGAGTGCTGTGGCGTATGCCATACCGACCTCCACGTGAAGAACGGCGATTTCGGCGATAAAACCGGGGTGATTCTGGGCCATGAAGGGATTGGCATCGTGAAGGAAATCGGCCCCGGTGTGAAATCACTGAAAGTTGGCGATCGTGCCAGCGTGGCGTGGTTTTTCGAAGGCTGCGGCCACTGCGAATATTGTAATACGGGCAACGAAACCCTGTGCCGCGACGTGAAAAACGCCGGTTACTCCGTTGACGGCGGCATGGCGGAAGAGTGCATCGTCACCGCTGACT